>JBQCEF010000469.1:0-10596 GCA_051960495.1 Nocardioides sp.
ATCGGCGTCGGGATCGGCGTCGGGATCGGTTTCTGTGTCGGCGTCGTCGGTGGGGGCCGCGGTTTCCGGCGGGGTGTTGGTGGCGGTGTGTTGGGCGAGCAGGGACAGGGCGTGGGCGGGGTGGGCGAGGATGTTCAGGGCGGTGGCGCGGCGAGGCCCGCGGTCGCGGGTGTCGCCGCGGAGGGCGAGGATCTCGGCGAGCTTGTCCACCACGGCTTCGAGATAGATGATCTCGCCGGCGGCGGCGCGGGCGATGAGGGTTTTCAGGCCGTGCTCGCCGGTCTGGGTGCTCCACACGCCTTCGCGGGTTTCGGCTTCGAGGCGGCGGGTCTCGGCGGCTTGGGGGTCGGCGTCGATGATGAGGCGTTCGAGGTGCTCGAGGTAGGCGCCCCAGGGCAGGGTGGTGATCTGTTGGTGGGAGTGCTCGTCGATCCAGTGGGCCTGTTCGCGGGTCAGGGCGAGCTCGTCGCGGCCGACCAGGCGGGCGGTCTCGAGGGCTTTCCAGCCGCGGACCTCGCCGCGTCGTACCCGGGCCCAGAGCTCGGGGTGGCGGTGGCGCAGGTTGGCGACCTTGCGCAGCAGGTGCCGCCCAGCGATCGGGTGCATGTCCTGCAGGGCGGCGAACTCCGCGCACGCGAACTCCGTCACCAGCGGGGTGCCGTCCGCGCCGGAGGTCACGACCCGCTCCTGCCCGGGACGGACCGGGCGGACCGGGTCGTCGTCGGGGTGCTCGACCGGGGCATGCACGTCCATCCAGCGGGCGGCCAGCACCAGCTGCCGGGTCTCGACGTCGAGCAGCTCGCGCTGGTTCTCGAGCAGTGCCTCGCACAGACCCGCCGCGTCCTCGGGCAGGTCACCCGGGTCGAGGTAGAGGCGGCGGGACTGGTTCATGACGACAACGCTATGACCGGCCACCGACAGTTTTCGAACGAGCCGGGCTCACCCGTCCAGCTGATCGAACACCCAATTCGCTTCGGCGGGCAGGACCGGCCGCGGCCACCCGGGATCAGGACGCCAGTCGCGCCAAGGCTCGTCGAACGGGAAGTCACCCGCTCGAAACGTCTCGATGGCGGCCCGCGCGTCCTCGGTGATTCGCTGCCCGTCGGCCGTGCTGAACAGCCCCTGTTCGACTGCCGCGTCGAGCTCGTCCTCATCCTTCATGCGAACGGTGTTGTCGGCGCCGATCCACACATCGAGCACGTGGTCGGAGGAGAACAGGTGGCGGCCCTCCCGGCGGTGCGGTGCCTCGAGATTGACGTACCAGCCCTCGAAGTGCCATGCCGGGTCCCAGAACAGCCACACGCTCCACGGCAGTCCGGACGGCGCGATCCGCAGGATTCCTGGTCCCTGCCAACGCCCACGTGCGGAGACACGACCGATGGAGAACGCGGACTCCGCCGGAGCGGATCGCGGAGGGCGTCCGTCAGGTAGGACCGACTTCAGCACCTCGGTCCCCGGGGCGAGCCAGGCGACCAGGCCACGCTCGTCGTCGCGGACGACCGTGAGCGGGTCGACGTACTCGGCATCGCCTGGCTGCCAGCGTGGGCGGCGGTAGTGCCAGTAGATGTGCTCACCTGGTCGCCAGAACATACGCTCGACGCTAGCGGTCAATCAGCGGAGGGCCCGGAACCGTGACTGTCGATCAGCGCGCGTTGAGCTGCGCGAAAGTGCCGTGCATGCGCCAGAACATCGACGGCGGGAGTGGTGTGCTGAGCGCCGCGGCCTCCAAGTAGGTCAGGTGAACGCACCAGCCGTCCCGTTACGACGCCGCGAGGTCACCGAGTCCGCCGTAGCTCAGCCGGAGCTGGGTGGCGTCTCCATCCGACTCGTCGAGCTCGAGGACGAGGTTCGACTCGGGCTCGTCCGGGAAACTCCAGGTGAAGTCGAGCCGCACAGGCTCGGCAAGGGTGGTGACGGTCGACTTGCAGCAATAGCCGTCGCCGTGATCGACCACGAAGTCCGACTCAGCCGCGACCTCGCCGCTCACCAGGTCGCCGAGCCACTGGCTGAGCAGGTCGGCGGTCGTCAGGCACTGCCACACACGGGACCGAGGTACGTTGATACGCCACGTGAGGGTCGCGCTGACCGTTTCATCCATCTGGAGCAAAGGCACGGCCGTGAGGCTACCGGCGACCACCGCCGGGAAACGTCCGCCCTATCACGGACGGCCTTCGCATCCGCGTCAGCGTGCGAGGACGGCGTCCTCGGACGGCATCAGGATCCACAGGATCGGGTAGACCAGGATCTGGCTGCCCGGGATCACCATCAGCAGCAGCACGAAGAGGAGCCGGGCGGCCCAGGGGGAGATCCCGAACCGCCGTCCGAGGCCGGCGCACACGCCCCCGAGGATGCGCTCGTCGCGCGGCCGGACCAGGCCCTGGCGGGCGAAGCTCTGCTGGACGTCGTTCATGGCTCGTGCACTTCCTTCGGACGGGTGTCGGGGGTTTCCTCGACACCTCCACTGTGCGTCGGTCCGGCGCTCGGGACCATAGGGCGTTGCCCTGGTCCGACCCCGGACTCGGTCCGGGGTCCCTCAGGGTCGCTCGTCCGCAGCCGACGACTCCGTGAGCGCACAAGCCGCAAGGGCCGGGAGCAGGACGTCGTAGCCGGTCTTGTTGAGGTGCACCCCGTCGTCGAGGAAGACGTCGTCGTCCACGCGGGCGAGCAACGCCGCGGCGTCGAGGAACTCGCCGCCGTGCCGGCGGACCGTCTCGGCCGCGGCGTCGACGTACTCCCGGAGCCGGAGGTTGGTCCGGTCGTTCTCCCGCGTCAGCCGTTGCTCGTCGATGCCCGGCGATCCGACGTACACCACCCGGGACGCCGGCACGCGCGGCAGGAGCTCGCTCAGGGCCGTCCGGAAGGTGTCGATCGGGACCTGCTTCCACGGCGCAGCGTCGTTGGTGCCGACGGACAGCATGGCCACGTCGGCCGGCGGGGCGCCGTCGAGCTGGCCGGACAGACCCAGGACCGAGGCGCCGCCCACGGCCGCGTTCAGCACGCGGTGCCCGCTCGCGGCCTCGAGCCGTCGCAGGCGCGCCCGCCGGATCCGGGTCAGGTGGCTGTCGCCGAGCAGGAGGAGGTCGGGCGGGTTGCTCATGCGTAGAAGCCTACGGACACCGGAGCCGTCCCCCGGCCGGGGAACGGCCGAGGGACGGCGGTTTGGTTTCGCTGGTTCACCGGCCCTCAGGCGGGGTGCGCGACATGCGGTCCGTGGTGCTGGTAGCGCGTCACGGCCATGACCCCGGCTGCGACGACCGCAACGGCGAGAACGCCGACTCCGACCCACAGCAAGACGTCGCTGAGGGTCGTCCCGCTGTCCACCGGCGGTGCGACGTCAGCAGGTGAGGACCCGGTCCCCTCGGGGAGCGCGTCCCGGGCGCCGGCTGGCGCCACGAACAGCATCGGCGAGATGCAGATCATGGCGACGAGAGTCAATACCGCCCGGACTCTACGGAAGCCCTTCATCACTCCTCCTTTCCGTACTCTCAGTATGTCCGGGGGAGGTGCGCAGGCTAAGAGCCGCCAGTCCTCCGGCCAAGGGCCGGGCGTCCTCGGTCGCCACACCGATGGGCCCGAGTCGGGACGAGTCGCGTCCGAACCCTCGGGCAAGCACCTTGAAGGAGACGCTTCGACCATCTCGGCGCGGGGTAGGAAGCCCGGCATGAACGAATCCCTCGACCTCGGCCGCCCCACCTCGGGCGACGTCATCGACCTGATCCTCGACGACCACCGGCGCTTCGAAGCCATCCTGCGCGACCTACGCGACGCAAGCGGTGATCGCGACGCGGCCCGCAAGGCGTTCTCCGCGCTCCACGTCGCGCACGCCGAGGCGGAGGAGTCGAAGGTCTACCCGACGCTACGCCGCAAGGACGCCATCAGCGAGCACGACGCCGAGCACGGCGAGGAGGAGCACGCCGAGGGCCACGAGGCACTGCTGAAGGTCCTCGAGGCCGAGACCCTCGAGGGGGAGGAGTTCGACGAGCTCGTCGAGGAGCTCGCGACCGCGGTCAACCACCACCTCACCGAGGAGGAGCTGACCATCCTCAACCCGGCACGCGAGGAGGTCGCGGAGGACGTGCGCCAGCGGCTCGGCAAGGACTTCGCGCAGGAGCGCAACGCCCAGCTCGACGCGGACTGCGGACGGGTCGAGAACGTACGACGCATCGTCGACAAGGCCGCCGAGCAGGGGAAGCTCGACGAGGACGACGACTAGGAGCCGGGCACGAAGCGGCCGGCCGACACCAGCTTGTCGACCCGGTCGGCCGCCATCGGCGCGTCCTCGATGACCGCGACCGACGTGGTGCCCTCGGGGGCGTGCAGCATCCACCGGGTCCCGTCGGATTCGACGGGACCCGTCGCGAAACCGACGTGGTAGACGGACTGGCCGGGCCGGGCGAAGAAGTACAGGTCGCCCGGTTGCACGTCGTCGAGCCCAACCGGCTCGAGTCGGCCGGACGCCGCCTGGTCGGACGCGTCGCGCGGCACGAGCCGGCCGTGGGCGCGGAACGTCAGGTGGACCAGTCCTGAGCAGTCGAGCCCCCAGGCCGACGTGCCACCCCACAGGTAGGGCAGGTCGAGGAACGCTCGCGCGGTCGCCAGCAGGTCGCCTGGGGACCACGAGGCCGGTTCGTCCTTGTGGGAGCGTCGTACGTCGGAGCGCGGGAGCGTGCCGCGGCCGCCGCCCGGCAGCAGCACCGCGAGGTCGTCGGGACCGGGCGCGGTCGCCGAGTCGCTGTCGTCGATCCACAGGGCCGTCCCGCACGACACGTCGAGCACGGTGCCGTCGTCGGTGCGGCAGGTGGACGTGGGCGCCACGACGAACGCGGTCGGTCCGGTCGTGCGGTCCACCGGAGCGGCGAGGTGGGCGGTGCGGACCCAGCCGGGGTAGCCCTCGGCGTGTCCCGTGGACTCCTGCCAGAGCCCGGCCACCTTGGACCAGTCGCCGCGCTCCTCGAGCACCAGCGCCGGCTCGCCGAGCAGCAGCTGGGTGAGCGTACGGCCGTGCAGCCCGAGTCGGGCCGACCGGTCCATCGTGGTGGTCCACGCCGCGACGTCGGGCACGTCGAGCACCGCGGGCCGGTCGACGCCGCGCGGGGCGTCGGGGGAGGTCCACACGGTGGCGACCGGCACGGCCACCTCGCGGGCGTCCGGGTGGCCGGACAGATGATGTGTGCGCGCGCTCATGCCAGCGCCTCGATCCCCAGGCCGGGCGTCTGCGGGAGTACGACGCTCGCGCCGTCGTACGTCAGGCCGCCGACGAACGGCGAGGCGGCCGCCCACCAGGCCGCGTCGAGGTCGGCTCGCACCGTGGTGCCGCAGGCCGCCGCCAGGCTCGCCGCGGCGCCCACCCCGAGGTGGGTCTCCATCATCGATCCGACGACCGTCCCCATGTCGTGGGCGTGCGCGAGCTCGAGCAGGGTGCGCCCGGTCGTGAGCCCGCCGCACTTGGCCAGCTTGACGTTGACGTGGTCGGCAGCGCGCCGGCGGATCACCTCCACCAGGTCGCGGAGACCGTAGACCGACTCGTCGGCCATGACTGACGTGTTGACCCGCGCGGTCACCCAGGCGAGCCCGTCGAGGTCCGCCGCCGCGACCGGCTGCTCGACCAGCTCGACGCCGAGGTGACGGTCCTCGAGCGCGCGGATCACTCCCACGGCCTCCCGCGGCGTCCAGCCCTGGTTGGCGTCGAGGCGGATCGCGACGTCGGGTCCGACCGCCTCGCGCACCGCCGCGACCCGTGCGACGTCGGTGGCGGCATCGGTGCCGACCTTCAGCTTCAGCACGCCGAAGCCGTCGGCCACCCGGGCCGTGGCTGCTCCGGCCAGTGCGTCCGCGTCGCCGGCGGCGAGCGTGACGTCGGTGTCGACGCGATGACCGGTAGCCCCCAGGAGCACCGGCAGGCTGACGCCGCGCCGGCGGGCGACGAGGTCGTGCAGCGCGACGTCCATCGCGGCCTTCGCGCCGTGGTTTGCCGCCACCGCCCGGGCGACCGCACGGCACGAGGCGGCCAGGTCGTCGGCGTCGCGGCCGGACACCGCGGCCGTGAGGGGTCCGGCCACGCACGCCTCGGCGCCCTCGAGCGACTCGCCGGTCACCTGCCACACCTGGGGCGCCTCGCCCCAGCCGGTCACGCCGTCCTCGTCGGTCACCCGGACCACCACGGTGTCGGTCGTGGTCGTGCGGCGCAGGGCCGTGACGAACGGCGTGTGCAGAGGCGTGCTGAGCCGGGTGGTCTCGACGCGGACGATGCGGCTCACGGCTGGGTCCCTTCCCACACGATGCGGCTGAGGTCGGCGATCAGCGCCTGGCCGTCCGGCTCGGGTACGTCGACGGTGGTGAGGACGACCAGGACGAACGGAGGACTGTCCTCGGGTCGCACGAGCGCCATGTCGTGGGTGATTCCCTCGACCCACCCGGTCTTGTTGGCGACGTACGTCTGCGGCGGCAGTCCGGCGGGGATGCCGGAGCGGTGCTCCTGCCGGGTGAGGACCTCCTCGATCTCCGCGCAGGCGGAGGCGCTCGCCAGGCTCCGCGCTGCCACGCCCACCAGCACCCGGCCGAGGTCGGCGGCGGTGACCAGGTTGTTCAGGCCGGCTCGCGCCGCGGCCAGGTCCTCGATGCCGCGGGGGATGCGCGTGCGGGAGGAGCAGCCTGCGTCGGCGAGCACGGCGGCCACCTCCGCGGCGCCGACGTGCTCGAGCACGAGGTCGGTCGCGAGGTTCCCGGACTTCACCAGCGCGTGCTCGGCGAGCACCCGCAGGGTGCAGACGTCGCCGATCCGGTCCCAGGTCTCGTCGTCCTGGTCCTCCGCCTGGTCGAGGGAGAACGGCGAGCCGTCCGCGGCCGAGGCGAACGAGTTGTGCACCGGCACCTGGGCGTCCAGGTCGAGGACGCCGCGACCGTGCAGCCGGTAGGCCGCCACGACCAGGGGGAGCTTCATCGTGCTGGCCGCGTAGTGGACCGCGTCGGCGTCACGGGCGAGCAGGGCACGCCCCTCGAGGTCGCCGGCCCAGACCGACACCGTGGCCTCGTCCGGCCGCGACGCGGTGGCGAGCAGCTGCCTCACCCGGGCCTCGACGGCGGTCTCGAGTTCGGGCGACGGTGAGGGGGGAGTTGCGGTCATGGTGCGGCCAGGCTAGCGGCGACGCCTCGCCCGACGCGCCCAGGTGTCGGCCTCCGTGCCCGGATCCGGTCGGTCCCAGGACGGAGACGGGCCGTGCAGAAGTCATCCTCGAGGCTGATGTATCTGCAGATGACGGTGCGGTCTCCTTGGAGGACAGGATAACGAGGCAGCGGGGGGCATCATGCGGTTCAGTGGGGAGCGCCAGGTCGGTCGACCGGTCGAGACGGTGTGGGCTGCGCTGCACCACCGCGAGGTGCTGCGCCGGTCGATCCCTGGTTGCGAGGAGCTGGTCCCGCTGGAGGAGGGCCGGTACGCCGCCGCGCTCGCCGCGCGCGTGGGCCCGGTGGCGGACACCTACCGAGGTTCGTTCTCCATCGAGGACCTGTGCCCCGGCTCGCACCTGCGCGTCCTCGTCGACGGCAAGGGCCGCTGCGGCCGGCTGGAGCTCGACCTCCGGGTCAGCCTGGCCGGGGGTCCCGCACCGGCGACGACGACGCTGCGCTACGTGGCCGACGCCACGGTCCGGGGGTTCGTGGCCCGCCTCGGGGGCGCCGCGCTGACGGTCGCCGGCGGCCAGCTGACCGGCTGCTTCTTCCGTGACCTCGAGCGGGCACTGCGCGCGGGCGCGTCGACGGGGGCGGCAGCGTCGGTCCCGGTAACCTAGAACGCGTTCCATCGAGGCGGCCGTCGAACGCGAGGAGACCGACATGGCGACAGGCGGCCGGGCCGCGGTGCGGATGACCCCCGACGAGGTGGCCGACTTCCTGGACCACGCTGTTCTACGTCATGCACGAGGGCCGGATCGCGTTCTGGACCTACGCGAGCTCGCAGAAGATCAAGAACCTGGAGCGCGACCCGCGCATCACCTGCCTCGTCGAGGACGGCGACGACTACTTCGAGCTGCGCGGCGTCTCGATCACCGGCCGAGCGGAGCTGGTCACCGACCCCGACCTGATCCGGGAGATCGGCTCCAAGGTCGCCGACCGGATGACCGGCGGGGCCGACCTCGGGGACCTCGGCCGCGACCTCGTGGAGCGCCAGGTCAAGAAGCGCTACGCCGTCCTGGTCGAGCCCACGAAGGTGGCGAGCTGGGACCACCGCAAGATGGGCGGCGGAGGAACCGCGACAGGGTAGGTTCGCACGATGGCTGACTCACCGTCCTCCCGGCTCGCCGTGCTCATCGACGCCGACAACGCGCAGGCTGCGTTCATCGACGACCTGCTCGCCGAGGTCGCGAAGTACGGCGTCGCCACCGTCAAGCGGATCTACGGCGACTGGACCTCCCCGCAGCTCGGTCGCTGGAAGGACGTCCTGCACCTGCACGCGATCAACCCCGTGCAGCAGTTCGCCTACACCAAGGGCAAGAACGCGACCGACAGCGCGATGATCATCGACGCGATGGACCTGCTCTACACGCAGCGGTTCGACGGCTTCTGCCTGGTCACCTCGGACAGCGACTTCACCCGGCTCGCGTCGCGGTTGCGGGAGTCCGGGGTGACCGTCTACGGCTTCGGCGAGCGCAAGACGCCGGAGTCGTTCCGGTCCGCCTGTGACAAGTTCGTGTACGTCGACGTCCTCGGCGGCACCGGCGACGAGGCGACGGAGACCGAGGGACCGCGGAAGAAGCCGACCGCCAAGGAGCTGCGCGGCGACGGGCGGCTGATGCAGCAGCTGCGCAGCGCGATCGACGCGGCGTCCGACGACGACGGCTGGGCGTCGCTGGGCGCGGTCGGCAGCCACATCGCCAAGCAGGCCCCGGACTTCGACCCCCGCAACTGGCGCTACCCGAAGCTCGTCGACCTGGTGACGGCGGTCGGGCTGTTCGAGGTCGAGCGGACCGACCAGCAGATCCGCGTGCGCGAGAAGCCGAAGCGCAGGCGCTGACGGGTCAGCGCAGCAGCAGGCGGACCGCGACGTCCATCGACTTCGCCACGTCCGCGGCGGAGGCACGGCCGGTGACCCACTGCACCAGGCTGGCCAGCCAGACGTCGCCGATCACCTTGGCGATTGCGAGGTCCTCCTCGGTGGGCTCGGAGCCCGGGGCCGCGACGTCGGAACCCCGCATCGCCCGGGTGAGCATCGTGCTGACCTGCCTGCCGACGAGCCGGATCTCCGTCGCCACCGAGGCGTCCGCGAACATGAACGCCCGGGTGAGCGCCTCGGTCAGGTTGGGGTCGCGCTGCAGGCTGCGGGTGGTCCGACCCAGCACGTACATCACCCGGTCCGCCGGGCCGTCGCCCGGGACGGACTTGCGCTCCAGGTTGGAGTTGGCGACGTCGAACTCGCGCGCGAGGGCGGAGACGAGCAGGTGGATCTTGGACGGGAAGTAGCGGTAGAGCGTGCCCAGCGCGACGTCGGCGCGCTCGGCGACCGCCCGCATCTGGACCGCGTCGAAGCCGCCGGACGACGCGAGCGCGATCGTCGCGTCGAGGATGCGCCGGCGGCGGTCCCGCTGGGCCGCGGACCCGAGGTCCTCGTGGGTGAGCGAGCTCGTACTGCTCAAGAAGGTGCTCCCGTTTGTGCTCGGCGACGCCGTCCTCGACGATTGCCTGGCCGTCGTCCGGCGCCTCCCGTTCCGGACACTTCGTAGGCTAGCAGGGCGACCCCTGCATAATAGAAACACGTTCCAGTCCGTCGGGGGCTGTGTCGGACACACACCAGGAGGCCTGTAGTGCGCATCGCGCTGCTGTCGTACCGCAGCAAGCCGCACTGCGGCGGCCAGGGCGTCTACGTCCGGCACCTCAGCCGCGAGCTGGTGGCCCTCGGCCACGACGTGGAGGTGTTCTCGGGGCAGCCCTACCCCGAGCTCGACGAGGGCGTGCGGCTCACGAAGGTGCCGAGCCTCGACCTCTACCGTGAGCCCGACCCGTTCCGCACCCCGGCGCTGAAGGAGTACCGCGACGCGACCGACGTGCTCGAGGTCGCGACCATGTGGACCGCCGGGTTCCCCGAGCCGCGCACGTTCAGCCGGCGCGCGGCCCGGCTGCTCGAGGAGCGGCTCGACGACTTCGACGTCGTGCACGACAACCAGACGCTCGGCTACGGGATCCTCGACATCGAGCGCGCCGGGCTTCCGCTGATCACGACGATCCACCACCCGATCACCTTCGACCGCCGCGTCGACCTGGCTGCGGCGAGGACGTGGGGCAAGAAGCTGTCGGTGCGTCGGTGGTACGGCTTCGTGAAGATGCAGGCCAAGGTCGCCCGAAGGCTGGGGCGCATCCTGACCGTCTCGGAGAGCTCCGCGCGCGACATCAGCCTCGACTTCGGCGTCGACCGGTCGCGGCTGCAGGTGATCCCGCTCGGGGTGGACTCCGTGTTCGCACCGCCCACCTCGCCGCGGGTGCCCGGCAGGATCGTCGCGATGGCCAGCGCGGACACCCCGATCAAGGGTGTCGCCACCCTCCTGGAGGCGTTCGCCAAGCTGCGCACCGAGCGAGACGTCGAGCTGCTCCTGGTCGCCCGTCCCAAGC
>JBQCEF010000470.1:0-10379 GCA_051960495.1 Nocardioides sp.
GAGGGCGACGGTCCCGTGCTCTCCGCGAACGGCGGCCGTCTGCTGGCCAACCTCGCCGAGGCCAAGCATCGGCCGCTGTGGCGGGTGCTCGTCGCGCTGTCGATCCGCCACGTCGGCCCGACCGCCGCCCGCGCGCTCGCCGAGCACTTCAGGTCCTTGGACGCGATCCGCGAGGCGTCGGTCGAGGAGCTCGCCGCGGCCGAGGGCGTCGGCGGTGTGATCGCCGAGTCGATCCAGGACTGGTTCTCCGTCGACTGGCACGTCGCGATCGTCGACCGCTGGCGGGCGGCGGGCGTGCGCATGGAGGACGAGGTGGACGCCTCGACCCCGCGCACCCTCGAGGGGATGAGCATCGTGGTGACCGGCTCGCTCGAGCAGTACTCCCGCGACCAGGCCAAGGAGGCGATCATCGCCCGGGGCGGCAAGGCCGCATCCTCGGTGTCTAAGAAGACCGACTTCGTGGTGGTCGGCGACTCGCCGGGATCGAAGTACGACAAGGCCGTCTCGCTGAAGGTGCCGATCCTCGACGAGGACGGCTTCGGCGTGCTGCTCGCGGACGGCCCGGAGGCCGCGCGCGAGAAGGCGCAGGTCGGGGAGTAGCCGATCGGCCGGTGTGGCGGGTCCATCGCCTCTGCCTCCCCGAGCCGCCCGGCGATGTGATGCAGATGGGGACGGGCCTCACAACCGGAGGTGGTCATGTCCGTATCAGCACCAGCACCGCGGACGGGGACCGGGTCGGCGGGGCGCGCCGCCGCACTGGCGCGATGGTCGTTGCTCATGCTGCCGCTCTTCGCGGCGGCGTTCTTCGCCACGAGCTTCTTCGGGGAGTACGTCGTGCTCGATCTCCTCGGCCTTCCGGAAGGCTCGCTGTTCCTGATGGCCGGCGGGTTCGCCGGCTGGGCGGTCGAGCTCGGCTTCGTCGCGGTGCTGCTCGCCGCGCCGGTGGCCGGCATCTGGTTGGCGCGGCAGGCGCTGAGGTCGGGGTCCAGCCGGACGGCCTGGACGGGCCTCGTCGCCAACGCGTTCCTGGTGCTGCTCGTGGCCTACCTGTTCGTCGACGCCGTGCGGATGTCGTACTTCGCACCGCTGGACTGAGCCGGGGCCGGCCTGGTCGTCGATGTGCGGGCCGATGGCACTCTTGGCCCAAACGCCGTATGCGCCCCAGGAGAGGACCCCATGTCATCAACGCCCCGGCCGTCCGAGACCGAAGTCCTGCTCGGCTACCTGGACGGGCAACGCAGGCACGTGCTGGGAATCCTGGAGGGCCTCGACGAGGAGGCCATGCGGAGGGCGGTGCTGCCGTCGGGATGGAGCTGCCTGGGCCTGTTGCAGCATCTCGCGCTCGACGACGAACGGTTCTGGTTCCAAGCCGTGGTCGGCGGTGACCGGACCGTCATCGACGGGGTGACGAGCACGCCGGCGGATTCCTGGCAGGTCGGCCCCGACGTCCCCGTGGAGCGCGTCTTCGACCTCTATCGAGAGCACATCGACCGCTCCAACGCCGTCATCGGCGCCACCCCGCTGGACGCAGGACCAGCGTGGTGGCCCGACTTCTTCGGGGACTTCCGGTTGGACGACCTTCGCGCGGTCGTCCTGCACGTCATCACCGAAACCGCGGTCCACGCCGGGCACCTCGACGCGGCGCGAGAACTCATCGACGGCAGGACGTGGCTGGTTCTCGACTGAGCCTGACGGGCCCTCGACCAGGGCAGCGCTGCCGTCATGCGCCGGCACCGGGCGCCGATGCCGCACGCCCGAGCCGCTGAGCCAGGTCGGCCATCACCTCCCGGAGCTCGGGCGGGTCGAGCACGGTGAACTCCGCGCCGACCGAGGCGAGGTAGACGCACAGGTGGTCGAGGTGGTCGGCGCCGGCGGTGAGCAGCGAGGAGGTGTCGTCGACCGGCTCCACCGTGCCGGCCGTGGCAGGGATGCGCTCGCGGACCTGCTCGGCGGGGACCGCGAAGCGGACCCGTGCGACGTGCCGGTACGGCGACTGGGTGACCGATCGCGCGACGTACTCGCGGGCATCCGGCGCAGCGCGCGCCGTGAAGGTCCAGGTCGTCTCCGCGACGTCGCGCATCCGGTCGAGCCGGAAGGTCCGCCAGTCGTCGCGGTCGACGTCGTATGCGAGCAGGTACCACCGCCGCCCGGTGGCGACCATCCGGTAGGGCTCGACGGCACGCTCGCTGGTGCCGCCGTCCCGAGCGACGTAGGAGAAGCGAACGCGCCGGCGGTCGCGGCTCGCCCGGGCCAGCGTCAGCAGCACGTCGGGGTCGACGGCGACGCCCGAGGTGTCCAGCGTCTCAGTCGCCTCGTGGACCGCGGCCACCTGCGCGCGCAGCCGCCCGGGCAGCACCTGGTCGAGCTTGGTCAGCGTCCGCAGTGCCGCCTCGCCGACGCCGGCCACGGTGCCCCCCGCCGCGAGCCGGAGGCAGACCGCGACGGCGACGGCTTCCTCGGCGTCGAGCAGAAGCGGTGGGAGCGCACGGCCGGCCCCGAGCCGGTAGCCGCCGCCCACGCCCTTGCTCGCCTCGACGGGGTAGCCGAGCTCCCGCAGCCGTCCGACGTCTCGGCGCACGCTGCGCTCGGTGACGCCGAGCCGCGCGGCGAGCTCCGCGCCCGACCAGACCGGTCTGGACTGGAGCAGGCCGAGGAGGTCGAGCACGCGGGCCGTGGTCGCCGACATGGCACCGATTCTGCCGCAGGCAGCGGACAGAAGCTGTCCGCTTCTCCTGGCAGCATCGAACGCATGACGACGACAGCGGACAGCATCGCCTGGAAGCCGACCCTCCTCGAGCAGCTCGACTGGCACTGGCAGGCGCAGCTGCGACCACGCTTGAGTGGCCTCACGGACGAGGAGTACCTCTGGGAGCCGGTCGCACATTGCTGGAACGTGCGCCCGAAGAACCCCGGCGCGGACGAGCAACCCGGTTCCGGGCGCTTCACGATCGACTGGGTCTACCCCCAACCCGAGCCCGCCCCGGTCACCACCATCGCCTGGCGGATCGCCCACCTCGTCGTCGGTGTCTTCGGGGCCCGCAACGCCTCCCACTTCGGCGGGCCGGCTGCGGACTACCTGACGTGGGACTACGCCGGCACCGCGGACGAAGCCCTCGCGCAGCTCGACGCCGTCTACGCCGCCTGGGTCGCCGGGGTCCGCGGCCTCGGCGAGGACGGCCTGGCCCGGCCCTGCGGCCCGGCCGAAGGGCCGTTCGCCGAGGTGTCCCTCGCCGGCCTGGTCCTGCACATCAACCGTGAAGCCATCCACCACGGTGCGGAGATCGCGCTGCTGCGCGACCTCTACGCCCACCGCGGGTGAGTGGATTCGAGACGCTCGCTCCGCTCGCTCCTCAACCACCGCGCGCTCCGCTCACTCCTCAACCACCTGGAAAGGACACCTCATGCCCGCGATGCCCCCACCGTTCGACAACGAGCGCGACGGCCTCGTCGCCTACGTCGCCCAGCAGCTCGACGCCTTCCGCGCGGTCTCCTTCGGGCTGACCGACGAGCAGGCCCGCGCGACCCCGACACCGAGCGTCCTGTCGGTCGGCGCGCTCGTCAAGCACGCCACCGGCGTCTCCCGCGGCTGGATCGAGCGGGTCGTGCACGCTCCCGCCGAGCCACCGAAGGACGAGCGGCCGTTCGAGGAGCGGGTGGCGGCCTACCAGGACGAGTTCGTGATGCGCGAGGACGAGACGCTGTCCGACGTACTCGCCGGCTTCGACGCGCAGGCCGAGCGGACGCTGCAGGCGCTGCGCGCCGCCGACCCGGACACCCCGGTCCCCGTGCCACGGGACGCCCCGTGGTTCCCCAAGGACGTCACGCACTGGTCGGTGCGCTGGGTGGCGCTGCACCTCGTCGAGGAGCTCGCCCGGCACGCCGGCCACGCGGACATCATCCGCGAGGCGATCGACGGCGCGACGATGTACGAGCTGATCGCGGGCCGCGAGGGCTGGCCGGAGACCCAGTGGCTCAAGCCGTGGCGGCCTCCGGTCCGCACGTGAGCGGTCGCGGTCCCGCGTCCGGGCAGGCGCCCGCCCCGCTCTAGGATGGGTCGTCCCGCCGAGCAGCCGCCAGGCAGCAGCCCGAGCAGCCCGAGGAGCCCCGACCGCATGCCCGACATCACCCGTGACGAGGTGGCCCATCTCGCCGACCTCGCCCGGATCGACCTGACCGACGCCGAGCTGGACCACCTCGCGCCGCAGCTCGCGGTGATCCTCGACTCGATCGCCTCGATCAGCGAGGTGGCCGCCGAGGACGTCCCGCCGACGTCGCACGCGCTGCCGCTGACGAACGTGTTCCGCGAGGACGTGGTCACGCCCGGGCTGACCTCCGAGGAGGCGCTCTCCGGCGCCCCGGAGGTCGAGGAGCAGCGGTTCTCGGTCCCGCGGATCCTGGGGGAGGAGGCATGAGCGCCAGCGACCTGACCCGTCGTACCGCCGCCGAGCTCGCCGACGCGCTCGCCGCCCGCGAGACCACCTCGGTCGAGATCACCCGCGCCCACCACGACCGGATCACCGAGGTCGACGGGCCGGTGCACGCGTTCTTGCACGTCGATGCCGAGGGCGCGCTCGAGCAGGCCGCCGCGGCGGACGCCCGCCGGGCCGCTGGCATGCCCGCGTCCGGCCTCGACGGCGTGCCGATCGCGGTCAAGGACGTGCTGACCACCCGGGGGCTGCCGACCACCTGCGGCTCGAGGATCCTCGAGGGCTGGGTCCCGCCGTACGACGCAACTGTGGTGGAGAGGCTGCGCGCCGCCGGCCTGCCGATCCTCGGCAAGACCAACATGGACGAGTTCGCGATGGGCTCCTCCACCGAGCACTCCGCCTACGGGCCCACCCGCAACCCGTGGGACCTCGACCGCATCCCGGGCGGCTCGGGCGGCGGCTCGGCGGCAGCCGTGGCCGCCTTCGAGGCGCCGCTGGCGATCGGCACCGACACCGGCGGCTCGATCCGCCAGCCGGGCGCCGTCACCGGCACGGTCGGGGTGAAGCCGACCTACGGCGGCGTGTCCCGCTACGGCCTCGTCGCGCTGGCCAACTCGCTCGACCAGGCCGGGCCCGTGACCCGCACCGTGCTGGACTCCGCCCTGCTGCACGAGGTGATCGGCGGTCACGACCCGCGCGACTCCACCTCGATCGACCAGCCGCTGCCCGGCCTCGTCGACGCCGCCCGCCAGGGCGCGACCGGCGACATGTCAGGCGTGCGGATCGGCGTCGTCAAGGAGCTGACCGGCGAGGGCTACCAGGCCGGTGTGCAGGCCCGCTTCGACGAGTCGGTCGCGCTGCTCGTGGACGCGGGTGCGGAGGTCGTCGAGGTGTCCTGCCCCTCGTTCGTGCACGCGCTCGCCGCCTACTACCTGATCCTGCCGGCCGAGGCCTCCTCCAACCTCGCGAAGTTCGACGCGATGCGCTACGGCCTGCGCGTCTACCCCGAGGGGGTCGACGCGCCCAGCGCCGAGGAGGTCATGCGGGCCACGCGCCGCGCCGGCTTCGGTGACGAGGTGAAGCGGCGCATCATGCTCGGCACCTACGCGCTGTCCAGCGGCTACTACGACGCCTACTACGGGCAGGCCCAGAAGGTGCGCACGCTGATCAGCCGCGACTTCGCCGCTGCGTTCGAGCAGGCCGACGTGCTGGTCTCGCCCACGGCGCCCACCACGGCGTTCAAGCTCGGCGAGAAGCTCGACGACCCGGTCGCGATGTACCTCAACGACCTGGCCACCATCCCGGCGAACCTGTCCGGCGTGCCCGGCATCTCGGTGCCGAGCGGGCTCGCGGACGAGGACGGCCTGCCGGTCGGCCTCCAGGTGCTCGCCCCGGCCCTCGCCGACGAGCGGGTCTACCGCGTCGGCGCCGCGCTGGAGAAGCTGCTCACCGACTCGTGGGGCGGCCCGCTCCTCGACCAGGCCCCTCAGCTGAAGGGAGTGTCGGTCTGATGTCCGTCACCGCGTTGATGGCGTACGACGAGGCGCTCGCGTCGTTCGACCCGGTCCTCGGCCTCGAGGTGCACGTCGAGCTCAACACCGCCTCGAAGATGTTCTGCGGCTGCCCGACCGAGTTCGGCGCCGAGCCGAACACGCAGGTGTGCCCGGTCTGCCTGGGCCTCCCGGGGGCGATGCCGGTCGTGAACGGCACGGCCGTCGAGTCGGCGATCCGGATCGGCCTGGCGCTGAACTGCCAGATCGCCGAGTGGTGCCGCTTCGCGCGCAAGAACTATTTCTACCCCGACATGCCGAAGAACTTCCAGACCTCGCAGTACGACGAGCCGATCGCCTTCGACGGCTGGACCGAGGTGGAGGTCGACGGGGAGGTGTTCCGCGTCGAGATCGAGCGCGCGCACATGGAGGAGGACACCGGGAAGTCGCTGCACGTCGGCGGCGCCACCGGCCGCATCCACGGCGCCGACCACTCGCTCGTGGACTACAACCGCGCCGGCATCCCGCTGATCGAGATCGTCACCAAGCCGATCACCGGCACCGGCGACAAGGCACCGCTCGTCGCCAAGGCCTACGTCGCCCACCTGCGCGAGCTGCTGCTCGGGCTCGGCGTCTCCGACGTCCGCATGGAGCAGGGCTCGCTGCGCTGCGACGTGAACCTGTCGCTGCGGCCCTCCCCGGAGTCGCCGCTGGGCACCCGCACCGAGACCAAGAACGTGAACTCCTTCCGCTCGGTCGAGCGCTCGGTCCGCTACGAGATCGGCCGGCAGGCGGCCATCCTCAGCGAGGGCGGTTCGGTCACCCAGGAGACCCGGCACTGGCACGAGGACACCGGCATCACCACCGCCGGTCGCGAGAAGTCCGACGCCGAGGACTACCGCTACTTCCCCGAGCCGGACCTGGTGCCGGTGGCGCCGTCGCGGGAGTGGGTCGAGGAGCTGCGGGGCACCCTGCCCGAGCCGCCGCGCGAGCACCGCGCCCGGCTGCAGGCCGAGTGGGGTTTCTCCGACCTGGAGATGCGCGACACGGTCGGTGCCGGGGCGCTCGAGCTCGTCGAGCAGACCATCGCCGCGGGGGCGTCGCCGCAGGCGGCGCGCAAGTGGTGGCTCTCGGAGATGGCGCGCCGGGCCAACGAGCAGGGCGTCGACCTCGTCGAGCTCCCCGTGACCCCGGCCGACGTCGCCCGGGTGCAGGCGCTGGTCGACGAGGGCCGGATCAACGACAAGCTCGCCCGGCAGGTCTTCGACGGGGTGCTGGCGGGGGAGGGGACCCCGGACGAGGTGGTCGCCGCCCGCGGGCTCGAGGTCGTCTCCGACGACGGCGCGCTCTCCGCGGCGGTCGACGAGGCCATCGCCGCCAACCCCGACGTCGCCGACAAGATCCGCGACGGCAAGGTGGCGGCGGCCGGGGCGCTGATCGGTGCGGTGATGAAGCAGATGCGCGGCCAGGCGGACGCCGGCCGGGTGCGCGAGCTCATCCTCGAGAAGCTCTCCTAGGAAGCGTCGCGGCGCGGACGCTCACAGCACCCGGTGCCGCGGCATCTCCTTGCGGTCCGCGATCCCGAACGCTGACTCGAGCTCACGGTCCCACGCGACCGTCGCGGCGTGCCGGTGGACGGCCCACACCGCGACGGCGGCCAGGAGTGCCGACAGCATGAGCAGGACGACGACCATGACAGCTCTCCCTCCCCGAGCTTCTCCTCCGGCACCGCGCCGGAGCCTTCCCCCACGGCGACGGTAGACCGCGCGGGGGCTGTGCGAACGGGTTTTTACCGAGTCCGTGACGAGGTGCCCGGATCGTCTCAGCGCAGCGCGATCTCCAGGATCCGGTCGTCCTGCGGAGCCGGGTCCCCCCGGCCGTCGCGGTTGGACGTGGTGACCCACAGGTTCCCGTCGGGGGCCACCACGACGGTGCGCAACCTCCCGTAGTCGCCGACGAACCAGTCCCTCGGTGCGCCGGTCCCGTCCGCGCGCACCGGCACCTGCCAGAGTCGCTGGCCGCGCAGCGACGCCATCCAGAGCGAGCCGTCGGAGAACGCGAGCCCGGACGGCGACGCCTCGGACGTGCGCCACTGCACGAAGGGGTCGCGGAACCCGTCGAGGTCGGCGCGGCCCTCGGCGCGTGGCCAGCCGTAGTTGCGGCCCTTGTCGATGCGGTTGAGCTCGTCCCAGGTGTCGGCGCCGAACTCGCTGGCCCACAGCCGGCCGGTGTCGTCGAAGGCCAGCCCCTGCACGTTGCGGTGCCCCATCGTCCACACCGGCGAGCCCGCCACGGGGTTCCCGGGCGCGGGGTCGCCGTCCGGGGTGATCCTCAAGATTTTCCCGGCGAGGGAGTCGCGGTCCTGGGCGAGCTCCTCCTGCCCGGTCTCGCCGGTCGAGACGAACAGGTTCCCGTCGTCGGCGAACAGCAGCCGTCCGCCGTCGTGGATGAACCCGTTCGGGATCCCGGTGAGGACAGGCTCGGCACGTCCGAGCCGCTGCCCGTCGTACGGCATGCGGACCACCCGGTTGTCCTGCGCCGTCGACACGTAGGCGTAGACCAGCCCGTCCTCGTCGTACGACGGGGGCGCGGCCAGTCCGAGGAGGCCCGCCTCGCCCTGCGGCCGGGCCTGCGACAGCCTGCCGACCTCGCGGGCCGCGCCGCCTCCGGCCGGGATGGACAGCACGCGGGTGGTGTCGCGCTCGCCCACCAGGGCGGTGCCGTCGGGGAGGAACGCGATGCCCCACGGTGCCGCGAGGTTGCGTGCGACCGTCCCGACCACGCGCGGTCGCACCGGGCTGCTCGAGGCGGACTGCCCTGGCGACGTGGGATGCCCGGTGCGGGTGCTCGGCTGCGGCTCGGGGGACTGGCTCCCGAGCTGGCCGGCCTCGTCCGTCCCGGTGCTGCACGCCCCGGAGCTCAGCAGCAGGGCCAGGGCGGCGAGGCGGAGCTTCATCCGTCCCACCGTATCCGCCGCTCCTGCATCCACCGTAGTGACGAGTGATCGATTCGCGGGGTCTCGCCACCTGCGCCGCCTCCTAGCGTGGGCTTGCGTGCGTACCGTCCAGCGGCGCACCCGACCACGTGCAGGAGTCCGCTCATGGGCGAGAAGCGTCTCTCGGGGCGGCCGCGCCGGGTGGTCTTCGTCGCGGGCCCCCGGGACGCGGTGCCGGTCCTGGAGGCGCTCATGCGCTCACCCGCGCGCGTCATGGGTGTGGTGACCCTGGGCGGAGAAGGCGCCGACGCCGACCCCGAGGTGCGTCGGCTCGCGTCAGGGCGCGACCTTCCCCTGCGCCCGGCACCGGACCCAGGGGCCGGTCCGGCGTTGCAGTGGATGCATGACCTCCAGCCCGACCTGCTGGTCTGCGCCGGCTGGACCGAACCGCTTCCCGTCCCCCTGCTCGCGCTGGCCCCGCGCGGGGCGGCGGTGATCCACCCGAGCCTTCATCCGAAGCAGCGGCCCCACTCCGCGGTGTCCTGGGCGATCCTGCGCGGCGAGCCCGTGACCGGATGCTCGCTGCTGCTGCTCGAACCCAGGCCGACACACGGCGACCTGGTGGACCAGCGGCAGGTGGCCATCACGCTGGACGACACCTGTGCGACCCTCGGGGAGAAGCTGGCGCACGCCGGCGGGGAGCTTCTGGTGGCCCACCTGTCCCAAATCATGGCGGGGACCGCGCCGCGCCGCCCGCAGGCACCGTTCCGCCGCTCGTCGGTCCTGCCCGAGCGCACCCCGGACATGGGGATCACCTCCTTCGACCGGACGACGGCAGAGGTGCACGACTGGATCCGCGCACAGACCCGGCCCCTTCCCGGCGCCTTCGCCTTCCTTCGAGGCCGGCGACTGGTGCTGTGGCGCGCCGACCGGTTGGCGGGCCACCGGACCCACGCCCCACCGGGGACGGTCCTCGGCGTCGACGAGGGTGGGGTGGTGGTGACGACGCGCTCGGGGGCGGTCAAGCTGCTGGAGGTCGGGGGAGCAGCAGGATCGCCCTCCGAGCCGGCAGTCCGCTGGTTCGCGCGTGAGCAGCTGCCGCCGGGATGTGTGTTCGACCCCGTGGACGAGCAGACGCTCGCCTGGGCGCTGGGCCGGCGGCCACGGGGCGGAGGCCGGGTCACTCGTGACGCGCCCCCGAGTCCTGCGGACGCGGCGCGCGGTCCGGAGAACCGACCCGACGGGTGAGAACCCGACGGGTGAGAGAACGTGCGCCGCGGCGTCGGGCGTCCCCCATCCGGTAACCCCCACCGGATGCTCGCGCCGCGGCGTGCCGCTACTGGTCCCCCACCCGCTGGTGGGGGATCGGCGGCCGCGCGGACAGCCCTGCCTCCCGGGCGAGCGCCACGGCCCGGAGCGAGGAGTGCACGTTGAGCTTGTGCAGCACGCTCTGGACATGGGTGCGGACCGTGTTCGGCGACATGCCCAGCGCGACCGCGGTCTCCCACCGGCTCAGGCCGTCGACCA
>JBQCEF010000471.1:0-4041 GCA_051960495.1 Nocardioides sp.
TCCGGTGCGACCTCCGCACGACGAGGTGGCCGACCCCCGGGTGGCGGCTGCCGCGCTGCGCGGTTCGGCCCACCGCACGCTGCTCGGTCGGCGCCGGATGGGTGGGCGCACCGGTTGACCGAACGCGTCACGATCTTGGCGATCCGTGGTCAAGTTGCTACGGTTCGGGGGACTCGTCCAGAGACGCGGCGGGCCTGCCACCACGACGCCGCCCCCGCACGCAGGCGTCGTGAGCAGCCCTCGGGGGCCGCCAACTGGAAGGCCCAGCCTCATGCCTCGCGCCACTCAGCTCGTCTCCCCACCCATTCCACCGGCGCCGCACGCTGGGTCGGTCTCGCTGCTCGTCGACGCGGACGGGCAGGTGCTCGTGGTGCTGCACGGCAGTATCGACTCGCGGTTGCAGCCGGAGATCCGTGAGCTGGTCGACGACCTCGTGACGAACCGGGCCGACACCACCGGTCTGCCGGTGCGCGTCCTCGCCGAGAACGTCACTGCGTTTGAGCTGGCCGGCGTCTGGCTGCTGCTCGAGCTGCGTCGCGCTGCGCGCCCGGCGAGCGTCACCGTGGTCGCTCCGTCCCCGGTCGTGCAGGAGGCGATGCAGCGGCACGGCATCCAGCGGGTGCTGGTGGAGCAGCGAGCGGCCGCCGGACGCAGCGGGGTCTAGACGCGTCGCAGCACCGCTTGCACCCGCCCGAGCACCGTGGCCTCGTCGCCCGGGATCGGTGCGTAAGCCGGGTTGTGTGGCATCAGCCAGACGTGGCCGTCGCGTCGCTTGAACGTCTTGACCGTCGCCTCGCCGTCGAGCATGGCGGCGACGATGTCGCCGTTGTCGGCCGTCGGCTGCTGGCGCACGACGACCCAGTCGCCGTCGCAGATCGCGGCGTCGACCATCGAGTCCCCGACCACCTTGAGCAGGAACAGCTGGCCCTCGCCGACCAGCTGGCGGGGGAGTGGGAAGACCTCCTCCACCGCCTCCTCGGCCAGGATGGGGCCGCCCGCGGCGATCCGGCCGACGACCGGCACGTACGAGGGCGCGGGCCGCTCGTCACCTGAGCCGGTGACGTCGACGTCCGGCGCGTCGGGCACGACCTGGGGTGCCTGCGTGGCCGCCGTCGGCGCGTCCGGTGCCATCACCTCGATGGCTCGCGGCCGGTGCGGGTCGCGGCGCAGGTAGCCCTTGCGCTCGAGCGCAGCGAGCTGGTGCGAGACGCTGCTCGGGCTGGCGAGGCCGGCTGCCTCGCCGATCTCGCGCATGCTCGGGGGGTACCCGCGGCGCTCGACGCTGTCGCGGATCGTCTCGAGCACCCGGCGCTGGCGGGCGGTGAGGCCGTCGCCGGTGTCGCGCTCGGGCAGCTCGTGCACGTCGGCCGGTCGTCCCGCCTTGGCCATCGCCCCTCCATCGCTCGCCCAGCGAGGCCGTCGTGACCCGCTGCAGTCCTCGAACCTTAGAGCCATCGGGCTGCCAGGTTCAAACACCTGTTCGAACGTGTCGTGCCAGTGCCGGCGCTCGCCACGCGTTTCCGGACTGTCGGTGGTGGCTGATGGAGTGTCCCTGAGCACGACGACAGCTCCTCGTCGAACGTCCTTTCTACGTCGACTCGACAGCTGTCGGGTCGAGGTGCTAGAACTCGTACAGGCGTTCGATCGAACAGACGTTCGATCCTCTTCCCCCGGAGGCCCCCATGACCGCGATCACGATCTCCAGCCCGGTGCGCACTCAGGCGGCGCACCCGCGCCGTACGCCTCGCGTCGCCGCTACCGGTCGGCGTGACGAGCGCTCGGGACGCGCCCGTCGGCAGTCCACCCCGCTGCGCCTGACCCGCCGCGGACGACTGGCCGTCACTGGGCTACTCGCCGCCGCTGGTGTCACCGCCTCCCTCTTCGTCGGCGGCATCGGGTTCGCCGGCACCGACGCCGAGCAGCCGCCGGTGCGCTACGTGACCGTCGCTCCTGGCGACACGCTGTGGTCGATCGCCGGCGAGGTGGCTCCAGGCCAGGACCGTCGCGACACGGTCGCTCGCATCCTGGAGCTGAACGCCCGCCAGACCTCGGGAGTCCAGGCGGGGGACCGCATCGCGGTCCCGGTGCGCTGAGCGAGGCCGCCTGACCGGCCCGCCCGCCGCGGGACTCGCCGGCTGAGCACGCTCGGGGAAACTCCTCGAACGACACGCCGCGCAACACGCCCAACCTCCTTGCGTAGTCGGTCGGTCACGGCCTAGCGTTCACCCCAACATCTAGTAGTTACACCGATGTGACTCGTCCACAGATTGTGGTCGTCAACCCACAGGTTCTCCCCAAGCGGTCCACAGCTTCGTCCACATGGCGCGGCTGGACCGGCGGTCTGGAGGCCAGTGCGGACATCGGTGCGACCTGCGAAGGGAGGGACGTCGTGCACTGTCCGTTCTGTCGGCACACCGACTCGCGCGTCGTCGACTCGCGGGCCACGGACGACGGCGCCTCCATCCGTCGGCGGCGTCAGTGCCCCGACTGCGGGCGCCGGTTCACGACCGTCGAGACGGCGAGCCTGTCGGTCGTGAAGCGCTCGGGCGTCACCGAGCCGTTCAGCCGCGCCAAGGTGCTGTCCGGCGTCCGCAAGGCGTGCCAGGGGCGCCCGGTTGCCGAGGACGATCTGGCGCTGATCGCCCAGCGGGTCGAGGAGTCGGTGCGCTCGACCGGCTGCGCCGAGATCGAGGCGCACGAGGTGGGCCTGGCCATCCTCGGCCCGTTGCGTGAGCTCGACGAGGTCGCGTACCTGCGCTTCGCGAGCGTCTACCAGGCGTTCGAGTCGCTCGAGGACTTCGAAGCCGCGATCACGTTGTTGCGCGCCGAGCGCGAGCCGACCGGCGTCGAGCCGGCCGCTCACGACGCCGGCGGCACCCCCTAGTCACCGCTGGTGGCGGCGGAGGGGAAGCCGGCGCCACCAGCGGTCACCACTGACTTCCTCGGGGACGACTCGCCCCGACGAGCACGGCACGAGTCACGACAAGAACGGCGGGGACGGCAATACAGCCGTCAGCGGATGCGTTGAACACACAGGCGAGGGGACGACGAGATGACAGAGACCACGAACGGTGCTCGCGAGGGCGCGCGCCGTCCGGGCAAGAGCGGCAAGGGCGTGCGCGTCGAGCGCATCTTCACGAACCCTGGCGTCCACCCGTACGACGAGGTGACCTGGGAGCGTCGCGACGTCGTCCAGCAGAACTGGAAGACGGGCGAGACGATCTTCGAGCAGCGTGGGGTCGAGTTCCCCGACTTCTGGTCGGTGAACGCCTCGACGATCGTCACCACGAAGTACTTCCGCGGGGCGGTCGGCACCGAGCAGCGTGAGCAGAGCCTGCGCCAGCTGATCGACCGCGTGGTGCTCACCTACGTCAAGGCGGGCAAGGAGCACGGCTACTTCGCCGCTGACGAGGACGCCGAGGTGTTCGAGCACGAGCTCACCTGGGCGCTGCTGCACCAGGTGTTCAGCTTCAACTCGCCGGTGTGGTTCAACGTCGGCACCAGCTCGCCGCAGCAGGTCAGCGCCTGCTTCATCCTGTCGGTCGACGACTCGATGGACTCGATCCTGAACTGGTACCGCGAGGAGGGCCTGATCTTCAAGGGCGGCTCCGGCGCCGGCCTGAACCTCTCCCGCATCCGCTCGAGCAAGGAGCTGCTGTCCTCCGGCGGCACCGCCAGCGGCCCGGTCTCCTTCATGCGCGGCGCCGACGCGAGCGCCGGCACCATCAAGTCCGGTGGCGCCACGCGCCGCGCGGCCAAGATGGTCGTGCTCGACGTCGACCACCCCGACATCGAGGAGTTCGTCGAGACCAAGGCACGCGAGGAGGACAAGATCCGCGTGCTGCGTGACGCCGGGTTCGACATGGACCTCGGTGGCCACGACATCACGAGCGTGCAGTACCAGAACGCCAACAACTCGGTGCGCGTCAGCGACGAGTTCATGCGTGCGGTCGAGGCGAAGGGCCAGTTCGGCCTCAAGGCCCGCACCACCGGTGAGGTCATCGAGGAGGTCGACGCCGCCGAGCTGTTCGGCAAGATCGC
>JBQCEF010000472.1:0-3222 GCA_051960495.1 Nocardioides sp.
TGCCCAGGATCGCCACCGCGTTTACCATCCCGAACGCGGCTATCAGGCCCGCGGCGAAACTGTCGACGCTGCGGAACAGGCGGTAGAACCACACCGCAGCCAGAGCCTGTGTCAGCACGATGCCCAGCTCGAGCACGATGCCCAAGCGCGCCAGCGAGGCGTGCTCGACCAGGTTGGACAGGGTGGCACCAGGATTGTCTGAGGCGTAGAGCTGACCGCGCACGAGCTGATACCCGATGGCTCCGGTGACGGCCAGCCCGAGGTACAGCAGCCCGGTGGTGCGAGCGGTGCCAGCGAGCCCGGCCCCGGTCACCTCGGAGGTCGACGCGGGCCGGGCGGTCGTGCTGGTCATAGCAGGCTCCTCTCAACGACACAGCTGGGTCAGAACTTGCCCAGTGCGATCTCCGAGACCAGAAGAACGATGGGCAGGAGTCCCAGGGCGGTGGCGAGCACGACCATCCAGGACCGCTCGTGGTGGCGGGCGATCGCAATGAGGCCGGTGAGGAACGCCGCGACCGCGAACGCCCAGATGCCAGCACCCCACGCGGCCTGCGCCCAACTGTCGGTGTAGCCGTCGGCCAGCTCGACGATGTCGAGCGCGATGCCGAGAACAAGAAGCACGATGCCCGTCAGGCTCAGCCCCGCGAACGCAACCGCCCGTCTACCGAGGCGAGAGCCAGGCCACCCCCATGTCCCAAGACGCGTGCCCATTGGCGTCGTCATACTTTGAGTCTGGTCGGGGGCCAACCCGTCCGCCAGAGTCCGAGGACCCCTGCCGAAAAGACCGGATCTGCCGCATGGTGTGCGGCTGCGAAGCACGCGACGTGCCGCGCTATCGGGGGGAGGTCCGTGGCGCGCCGTGCCATCATGAATCCGCACAGATCGTGACAGGGGGATTGCCGATGAGGCGGGCGCGAACGAGTCGGTTGACGGTCTGCCTAGTGGCCCTCGCCGCTCTCGGCGCGTGCGGCAGTGAGCGGGGCGCTGGGGAGCCTAGCGCGGTCCCGTTCAACCTGGATGCGCATTGCGGAGTGCTGTACGCCACCATCGACGGAGAGACCTGGGAGACGAAGCGCCGGGACGACGGCAACGGCAACCCACCAGAGGGTTGGCCCCAGAACATCGAAGGGCGCTTGGAGCGCGTGGACGACGAGACCGCCGTCTTCACCAGCACCCAGATCCCCATCCGGCTCGTGTTCCACCCCGCACCCGACGCCGTGTGGACCTGCGCCTGAGCCTGGCAGGTGATTTCACGCTCCTGCCGTGATGTCTCAAGGCGGAACCACGCGGCAGGCCGTTACGTCACACTGGAGAGGTCTTGACGTACGGGGGTCTTGGTGCAAATGCCTAGCCGGATGTGTTCGCGCCTAGCGCGAGTATTGACGCGATCGGAATCTCGGCGACTGTCGCGGCGGGTGGTCGTCCTTGTGGCAGCGATCCTGTCGCTCACTCTGGCATCCGCGTGCGACCAGACGAGTGAGGGCTCAGCGCCTGCTAGGCGCTACGCGGACACGGCTGTCGGTAAGGCGAGGTTGATGCGGGACGCAACCCCTCGGATTAGGCGGGTAGTAGACGTTCGCGCTGCCTTCTCCGATGAGGCGGCCGTCCGCGGTGCGGTCGTGCTCATCGACCAACGAGTAGGAGTGCGGCTGCCCCAGGAGGACTTCAGTCGCCGTCCCCTGCTGCTTCGCTACGTCAGCGCCGAAGCCGCTAGGCAGGCTGCGCTCAACGACTCTTCCCGAGCGAATGAGATCCGCGGCAAAGATGTCCTCTACCTCCCGCGACGCTTCCCGCCCAAAGCGGAGAACGACTACCGTCACGCCATGTATGTCGGGTACCAGTGACGTCCGGATCTGCCGCGTTGAGGTCATGGCATTGGAGTAGCGCTCAATGATCGTCGTGTTAGTAGCCTCGCTGGTATGTCCAACAAGTCGGAGCGACGGGCCGCGGTCGAGGTGGTTGTGGAGTATCACGAGGCTCGATGCCTTCGAGGTCGATCAGGTCATCTTCCAGTACAGCCGTGCTGCCAAGGAGCTGTGGAAGTTCTGCAACCTCCCCGACGCCGAATTTAGCGCGGGCCTGATTCGTGTCGGCGCTGTCATCGACTGGTGGGAGCGGGGTGCCCCGAAGCTGAAGCACCGATGACCTCGGGGTCGTTGAGCATGGAGCCGCCCGCGGAGTGGCCGCCTTGACGACGGATTCCTTGGCTGTCGCAGTGGGTAGATGAACACCGCCCAACTCCTCGTGCCTGGCGGCGACGCCGGCGCAACGCTTCGCATCGCCGTCGCGGCCTATCTCGCGCGGTTCAAAGGCCAGTCCCGGGTCCACACCGAGTCAGATCTGCGCTCCTACCTCACCTGGTGCGGCCGGCAGGGCCTTGATCCTTTGGTGGCTCAGCGCCCCCATATTGAGCTCTTCCTCCGCTGGATGCAGGAGATCGGCCACTACAAACCATCCACTGTCTCGCGTCGGCTCTCGGTCGTGGCCGGCTTCTACCGAACCTGCGTCATCGACGGACTGCTAGAGCATTCACCGGCGGAGTATGTCCGCCGTCCGCGAGTCTCCGCCGAATCCCCGACGCTCGGCCTCAACCACTTACAGCTTGAGGCGATGCTCACGGCGGCCAGGAAGTCGTCGAATGTCAATGATTTCGCCCTGGTGACCATGTTAGGTCTCCTCGGGCTGCGCATCTTCGAGGCAACCGGCGCCAACATCGAAGCCCTCGAGGAGGTGCACGGACACCGTGTGCTGCGAGTCCTGGGGAAGGGCGACAAGATGGCGTTGGTCCCGCTTCCACCTGACGTGGGGCGCGCTATCGAACGAGCGATCGACGGCCGGGCAGGTGGTCCGATCCTGAGGAGCCGTACGGGTAGCAGGATGGATCGACACTGCGCTACCCGCAGGCTCCGCGCCCTTGCCAGGTCCGCCGGCGTCTCAACTGCCCGGATGCACCCGCACATGCTCCGCCACACCTTCGTCACCACAATGCTCGACGCCGGGGTGGACCTGCGCGACGTCCAGATTGCAGCCCGCCACGCCGACCCGAGGACAACCATGCGCTACGACCGCGCCCGCAAGAACCTGGACAGGCATCCCAACTACGTCCTGGCCGCGTACATGGCCTCAGGAACCTAAGCGCTCGCAGGTGAACTCACGCGGCATGGTCGGGCTTCGTCCGCATCGCGGCTGCCAGATCAAGGAGCTCTCTGCCCCTCTCCTATT
>JBQCEF010000473.1:0-3134 GCA_051960495.1 Nocardioides sp.
GAGACGTGCATGAGCGTCGTCGACATCTGGCTGCTGGTGCTCGCCGCGCTGTGCACGGTGGTGGCCGGGCTGTTCAGCAGCGCCGACGCCGCGCTGTCGTCGTTCTCCAAGGCGCGGGCAGAGGAGATCGCCCACGAGGGCCGCTCCGGGTCCGCCCGGCTGCTGGTGATCGTCGAGGACCCGCCGCGCTACCTCAACACCGCGCTGTTCCTGCGGATGCTGTGCGAGATCGCCGCGATCATCATGGTCACCGTCGTGATGCTGGACCTGATCGTGCGCCGTGGCGGCGCCGAGGGCGGCCCGGAGGTGACGAGCGGGCGCTGGACGGCGATGCTCGCCTCGCTCGGGATCATGCTCGTGGTGTCGTTCGTGGTCATCGGCGTGGCGCCGCGGACTGTCGGGCGCCAGCACTCCGAGCGGGTGGCGCTGCTCTCCTCGGGGCCGCTGATCGCGTTCACCAAGGTGCTCGGGCCGCTGCCGCAGATGCTGATCCTGGTCGGCAACGCGATCACGCCCGGTCGCGGCTTCAGCGAGGGACCGTTCGCCTCCGAGGCCGAGCTGCGGGAGCTCGTCGACCTCGCGGAGGCCTCCAGCGTCATCGAGTCCGGCGAGCGGGCGATGATCCACTCGGTCTTCGAGCTCGGCGACACCCTGGTCCGCGAGGTGATGGTGCCGCGGACCGACGTGGTGTTCATCGAGCGGCACAAGACGCTGCGGCAGGCCATGTCGCTGGCGCTGCGCAGCGGCTACTCCCGGATCCCCGTGGTGGGGGAGAACCTCGACGACATCGTCGGCTTCGCCTACCTCAAGGACCTGACCCGGCGCGTGTTCGACCGGCACGAGGCCGAGCAGACCGAGCGGGTCGAGTCGGTGATGCGGCCGGTGATGTACGTCCCCGACTCCAAGCCGATCGACGAGCTGCTGCGCGAGATGCAGGCCGAGCGCAAGCACGTGGCGGTCGTCGTCGACGAGTACGGCGGCACTGCGGGGCTGGTCACCATCGAGGACGTCCTCGAGGAGATCGTCGGGGAGATCACCGACGAGTACGACGTCGAGCACGTCGACGTCGAGCACCTCGCCAACGGCAGCACCCGGGTCAGCTCGCGCGACCCGGTCGACGACCTCGAGGCGATCTGCGGGGTCGCGATCGACGACGACGACGTCGACACCGTCGGCGGGCTGATGGCCAAGCACCTCGGCCGCGTCCCGATCGCCGGCTCGGTGATCGAGTCCCACGGCCTGCGCTTCGAGGCGGAGGGGCCCGCCGGGCGGCGCAACCGGATCGGCACCGTGCTGATCAGCCGGGTCGAGCCCGTGGAGCCGGCCGAGGGCGAGGAGTCCTACGCTGACTCCCATGCCGACCGAGCTCACTGACCCCGACGACCTGAAGCTCGTCACGCTCGCCCGGTCCACCCGGGCGCGGACGCGTGCCGCGGAGGGCGCGTGCGTGCGCGACCGCGACGGCCGCACCTACGCCGCGGCCACGGTGGACCTGCCGTCGCTGCAGCTCACCGCCGTCCAGGTCGCGGTCGCGATGGCGCTGACCTCCGGCTCGACCGGCCTGGAGGCGGTGGTGGTGCTCGGGGACGCCGCCGTCGTGTCGGAGACCGACCTGTCCGCCGTGCGCGACTTCTCCGGCGCCGGCGTGCCGGTCCACCTCGCCGCGCCGGACGGCACGGTCGTCGCCTCGATAGCCTCCTGACATGGAGCGCTCGATGAGGGACCGGATGCTGGCCGGGGACCTCTACCTCGCGGACGACCCCGAGCTCGGCGCCGAGATGCTCCGGGCGGCCGAGCTCACCGCGGAGTACAACGCCTCCGCGCCCGCCGACCGGGCCGCGCGCCGGCGGATCCTCGAGGAGCTGCTCGGCGCCGTCGGTGAGGACGTCGAGATCCGCCAGCCGCTCCGGGTCGACTACGGCTACCAGATCCACATCGGCCCCCGGACGTTCGCGAACTGGGGCCTGGTCGCCGCCGACGTCGCCCGCATCGACATCGGCGCCGACGTGCAGATCGGCCCCAACGTGCAGCTGCTCACGCCGACCCACCCGGTCGAGCCCGGGCCGCGGCGCGACAAGTGGGAGGCCGCGGAGCCGATCACCATCGGCGACAACGTCTGGCTCGGGGGCGGCGTGGTCGTCTGCCCCGGGGTCACGATCGGCGCCGACACGGTCGTCGGTGCGGGCTCGGTCGTCGTACGCGACCTGCCGGCGGGAGTTCTGGCGGTCGGCAACCCCGCCCGGGTGGTCCGGTCCCTGACCTGAGGGGAGGATGCGGGCCACCCAGGGTTTGTGTACGTTACAAGCGTGAGGGAGTTGGTCGGAGAGGGGCAGCACGCCGCGGCAGTGGATCGGCTGCTGGCGTCGTACGCCGAGATCCCGGCGGGCGCTCCCGTGCGCCTCGCGAAGTCGACCTCGAACCTGTTCCGCACCCGCACCAGGTCGTCGGCCCCGGGCCTCGACGTGTCCGGCCTGACCGGCGTCGTCTCGCTCGACGCGCGGGCCCGCACCGCCGACGTGCAGGGCATGTGCACCTACGAGGACCTCGTCGACGTCACGCTGCCGCGCGGGTTCATCCCCGAGGTCGTGCCGCAGCTGCGCACGATCACGCTGGGCGGTGCGGTGACCGGGCTCGGCATCGAGTCGACGTCGTTCCGCAACGGTTTGCCGCACGAGTCCGTGCTCGAGATGGACGTCCTCACCGGCGACGGCCGGATCCGCACCGTGCGCCCCGGCGACGACCTCTTCGACGCGTTCCCCAATTCCTACGGCTCGCTCGGCTACGCGACCCGGCTGCGGATCCGGCTCGAACCGGTGCCGGGGCACGTCGCGCTGCGCCACGTCAGGTTCACCGACCTCGGCGAGCTGACCGAGACGCTGGACCGGGTGGTCGAGGAGGCGTCGTACGACGGGCAGCGCGTGGACGCCGTCGACGGGGTCGTGTTCGAGCCGGGGGAGGCCTACCTGACGCTGGCGCGGTTCGTGGGTCTCGACGAGCTCGGTCTCGACGCAGCCGCCCCGAGCGACTACACCGGCATGGAGCCCTACTTCCGCTCCATCCAGCGGCGCAGCACCGACCTGCTGACGATGTACGACTACCTGTGGCGCTGGGACACCGACTGGTTCTGGTGCTCC
>JBQCEF010000474.1:0-9148 GCA_051960495.1 Nocardioides sp.
CGTCGACCACCCCGACGAGCTGCGCCTCGACCTCGACCCCCAGCCGGGCACGACGTTCGCCGACGCCGCCCGCGTCGCGCTCGTGGCCCGCGACCTGCTCGAGGAGCTCGGCCTGGTCGGCTGGCCGAAGACCAGCGGCAACCGCGGTGTGCACATCTACGTGCGGATCGAGCCGCGGTGGGAGTTCGTCGACGTACGGCACGCCGCGATCGCGTTCGGTCGCGAGCTGGAGCGTCGTACCGAGGGGGTCACCACCGCGTGGTGGAAGGAGGAGCGGGGCGAGCGCGTCTTCGTCGACTACAACCAGAACTCGCGCGACCGCACGATCGCCAGCGCCTACAGCCTCCGCCCGATCCCCGGAGCGCCGGTGTCCACGCCGGTGACCTGGGACGAGCTGCCCGACGTCGACCCGCGCACGCTCACCCTGCACACGGTGCCCGGCCGGCTCGCCGAGCTCGGCGACCTCCATGCCGGGATCGACGACCACCCGGGATCGCTCGAGCCGCTGCTCGCGCTGTACGACGAGCAGGTGGCGGCCGGCCAGGGGGAGATGCCCTACCCGCCGGACTACCCGAAGATGCCCGGCGAGCCGCCGCGGGTGCAGCCCAGCAAGAAGAACCCGGCCAACTGGGCCGACTGACCGAATCGGCCGGCCGGCGCTCTAGACCGGAGGTTCGTTGCAACTCCGCAGCGGGAACGTCTCGGGTGCGGGGACGCAGCCGAACCGGGAGGACGCCCGATGACCGCGTACGGCGGCCACGACGCAGGCGACGAGGCCTGCGCGATCCACGACTGGACCTGCATCTGGTGCTCGATGACGCCGCCGATCTGCGGGTCGTGCCGGCCGACGGCGCGGTGCCCGGCGGACGGCCGGCTGCACGCCTGCCCGTGCAGCGCGCGCGACCACGGCCGCGCGGCGGCAGGGGAGCGGACCGCGGCGTCCGTCTGACCCGGCCGCATGCCTCGGGGGAGACCGGGTAGGACCTCGCCATGAGCGACAACCCGAAGGTGGCAGTGGTCGGCGCCGGCGTCGTCGGCCTGTGCACGGCGTACGCCCTGGTGGAGCGTGGCGCGGACGTCCGGGTCTACGAGCGCGGCAGGCCCGGCAACGGGCAGTCCGGCGGCGAGTCCCGGATCTTCCGGCACGCGCACGACGACCCGCGGATGGTCCGCTACGCCCAGGAGAGCCGACAAGTCTACCGGGAGTGGCAGGAGCGTCTCGGCGTCGAGCTGGTCTCGCCCGACGGGGCCGTCGCGCTCGGCGAGTCGGCGGAACGGCGGCTGCGGCTGCTCCGGGACGCCGGCGTCGCTGCCCGCATGATCGACGCCGACGAGGTCCGCGAGCGACTCCCGTTGCTGGCGGCGTACGACGGGCCCGCGATGCTCGACGAGGAGGGCGGCTCGATCCGCACCACCGCCATGGTGGCGGCGCTCGTCGACGCGCTCGGCGACGCCGTGGTCGCCGACGAGGTGCTGGCGGTGCGCCCGACCGGCGACGGGGTGGAGGTGCGCAGCGGCGGGCGCACCGACACCTACGACCGCGTCGTGGTCGCGGCGGGACGCGGCACCGCGGCGATCGCCCGCTCGGTCGGGGTCGACCTGCCCGTCGACGACGCCGCCCATGTCCGTCTGACGTTCGCGGTGGCCGGTGAGCCGCCGGCCCGGCTGGCGACGCTGCAGGACTCCAGCGGGGTCTTCGGCGCGACCGGGATCTACGCGGCCGCGCTGCCCGGCAACCGAGGTCTGGGCCTCGGCCTCAGCGATACCACGCCGGGCCGCTCGGACGGCAGCCTGCTGATGCCCGAGGAGCTCGCCGACCTGGCCGGCCGCGCCGCGGACTACGTCCGGCGGGCGCTGCCCGGCCTCGACCCCGAGCCGGTCGACGTGCGGCACTGCTTCACCACCGAGCTGCCCTGGGGGGAGGACGGGGTGGCGGTCTGGGAGCACGGCGGCGTGCTGTTCCCGGCGGGCCACAACCTGTTCAAGCAGGCCCCGGGTCTTGGCCGCAAGCTCGCAGCAGCGGCCTGCGGCGAGGACCTGCCCGCCGAGCTGCGCCCCGGGGCCCGGCTCGGCGCGCCCTGACCGCGCGGTGCCGGGGTCTAGCATCGGCCGCGATGAGAGACCTCTCCGAACCACGCCCGGACGGCGCCGACACGGCGCAGCTGTTCGCGAGCTACCTCGACTGGTATCGCGCGACCGCCATCGCCAAGGTGAGTGCGCTCGACGTGGACGACCAGCGGCGCAGCATCCTGCCGTCCGGCTGGTCGCCCGTCGAGCTGTTGTCGCACCTGGCCTACATGGAGCGGCGCTGGTTCGTCTGGGGGTTCCTCGGCGACCAGGTCGACGCGCCGTGGGGCGACTCCGACGGCGAGCGATGGCACGTCGCGCACGACGTCGGCGTCGAGCAGGTGACCGAGATGCTGCGGGCGGTCGGTGCACGCACCCGCGAGATCCTGGCCGGGGCGCAGCTGGAGGAGCGGGCGGCGATCGGCGGCCGGTTCGTCGCCGATCCGCCGCGGCTCGCCTGGATCTGCTTCCACGTGCTTCAGGAGTACGCCCGGCACGTCGGGCACCTCGACATCGTCGTCGAGCTCAGCGGCGGCCCGACGGGGGAGTGAGCCCTGACCGGGACCACAGCCGGTCAGCCTGAACGGCTAGGGCCGCTCCGGCAGCCCGGAAGCGGCCATGGCAGTTCACCGGGACCGGTCACGGCCGCGGCGCCGCCTGCCACCGGGCCCGAAGCCGCTGCGGGAGCAGCCGCCGCAGGTCGTGCCCCTTGACCAGCCAGGACGCGGCGAACGCGTAGAGCGAGACCACCTCGCCGAGGTAGAGCGGGGCCAGCCCGGCCACGTCGACCGGCGCGACGAGCCCGAGCAGGATCCAGCCCACCGCGACGAGGATGGCCGTCCCGCACGCCCGGTGGAACCTCACGCGGGAGCGTCGTACGCCGTGCCGGGCGTCGCGGTGGGCGAACACGAAGCAGATCGCCGCCATGGCGAGGATGAACACCGCGGCGCTGGCGTAGTGGACCGCGGCCACCGTGGTCTCGCCCCACGCCTGCTGGAGCGCGGTGCAGCCCCGCGGCCGCGGCGTCACGCCCGGGCCGCAGGCGGCAGCTCCGGCGCGCAGGCCGGGCCGCTCGGTGGGGAAGAACGCGACGCCGAGCGCGGCGACACCGGCCGCCGAGCTCAGCCAGAAGTCCCAGGTCCGGACCTGGCCGGCCAGGTAGGTGACCAGCAGCACGCCGGCCGTGCACAGCACCCCGACGAACAGGTCGCGAGCCGGCGTGAAGTAGTAGGCGCTCAGCGAGCCGCGCACAGTGGCGTCGCCGCGCAGGAACGCCCACTCGAGCAGGAACAGCATCGTGGGCAGCAGCGCACCGAGCGTGCCCACGGCCGTGCGGATCAGCAGGTAGGACCGCACGTAGAGGACCCGGGGGTCCGAGGCGTCGTGCGGGTCGGCCGGACGCGCGAACGTGTCCGTGGTCAGGTGCAGCACCGTTCCCCCTCGAGTGGAGCGGCGGGACTCCTACATCCCGCTGACGCCCTCGCCGCCGCTGCCGGCCTGCTCGTCGAAGTTCTCGTGCTCGAGCAGGTGCAGCACCGGGACGCCGAGCTTGCGCCGGGCCCGGGAGGTCCAGTCGAGGTGGAAGAACTCGGAAACCACGTGGGGCCGGGTCAAGATGATCGCCTCGGCCGCGTCCACCTCCTTGACCTTCAGCGCGAGCGCCTCGATGGGGTCCGCGGTGACGACCTCGCCGACCACGTCGCAGCCCTCGGTGGAGAGCCGGTCGATGCAGGAGCTCACGTCGGTGCGGGCCTGCTCGAGCAGCTCACGCTGGACCTCCTCGATGTTCTCGCTGTCCATCATCAACGACGGGCTGGCGAGCACCTCGCTCGCGGCGATCGAGCCCATCGCGGACTCGACGCGGGCGGCGGCGTCCTCGACCGGCAGCAGCACGTGGTAGCGGACCGGGTCGGCGACGTCCTGGTGCAGGCCACGCACCTGGCGGGCGTCCTGGACGGAGAGGGGCTGTTCGACGAGGAGAACCACGTCGTACGTCGGCGTGCTCATGCCTGGAGCCTAGCCCTCGCCGCCCCCGTTGTGGCTCAACACCTCGGCGAGGTCGTAGCTGACCGGCTCGTCGAGCTGGTCGTAGCCGCACGACTCCGGGTCGCGGTCGGTCCGCCACCGCTTGAACTGCGCGGTGTGCCGGAACCGGCTGCCCTCCATGTGGTCGTAGCCGACCTCGAGCACGCGCTCGGGGCGCAGCGGCACGAACGACAGGTCCTTGCCGGCGCTCCACCGGCTCTGCGTGCCAGGAACCCTGTCGGGGTTGGCGATCGCCCAGTCGGACCACTCGCCCCAGGGGTGCTCGGAGAGGTCGTCGACCACGAGCGGCGCGAGCTCGTCGATCAGCTCGGCGCGCCGCTTGGCGGTGAACGAGGCGGCGACGCCGATGTGCTGCAGGCGCCCCTCCCCGTCGTACAGACCGAGCAGCAGTGAGCCGAGCAGCGGCTTCTCCGGCGTCGACGTCTTGTGCAGGCGGTACCCGGCGACCACCACGTCGGCGGTGCGCTCGTGCTTGATCTTGAGCATGGTCCGGGTGTTCGGCTGGTACGGCGCGCCCAGCGGCTTGGCCACGACGCCGTCCAGGCCGGCCCCCTCGAAGTGCCGGAACCACTCCTCGGCCTCGGCAGGGTCGGTCGTGGTGCGGGTGACGTGCACGGGCGGCACGACACCGGCCAGCTCGGAGACCAGCCGTGCGCGACGCGCCTCGAACGGCTCCTTCATGAGCGACTCGTCGCCGATCGCCAGCAGGTCGAAGGCGACGAAGGACGCCGGGGTCTTCTCCGCCAGCATCCGCACCCGCGAGTCGGCGGGGTGGATCCGCTCCTGGAGCACCTCGAACTCGAGGCGGTCCCCGACGGCGACGAACAGCTCCCCGTCGACGACGCAGCGCTCGGGCAGGCTGGCGCGCATCGTCTCGACCACCTCGGGGAAGTAGCGGGTGAGCGGCTTGGTGTTGCGGCTGGCCAGCTCGATCTCGTCGCCGTCGCGGAACACGATGCAGCGGAAGCCGTCCCACTTCGGCTCGAACATGAGGCCGCCGTGCTTCGCCGGATCGGGGATCCCCTTGACGGACTTGGCGAGCATGGGCTGGATCGGGGGCATCACGGGCAGGCGCACGCGTGCAGCCTACGATGCTCGGGTGCCGATCCAGCTGTGCGAACGCAACCCGTCCGTGCCCAAGGACCGGCTGCTCGGCGAGCTGGTCCCGCCGCCGCGGTTCGCCGACGTCAGCTTCGACTCCTACCGGCCCGACCCCGACCAGCCCTCGCAGCAGGTGGCGGTCGACGTCCTGCGCGAGTTCGTCACGACGCTGGACGCGCCGGCCAAGGGCGGCTGGTTCTCCCGGCGACTGCGCTCCGGAAAGGAGCAGTCCGGGCCGGGAGGCGTCTACCTCGACGGCGGCTACGGCGTCGGCAAGACCCACCTGCTGGCGTCGCTGTGGCACGCCGCCCCCGGCCCCAAGCTGTTCGCCACGTTCGTCGAGCTGACCCACCTCGTCGGCGCGCTCGGCTTCCATGACGCCGTGGCCGCGCTGCGGCACTACCGGTTGGTGTGCGTCGACGAGTTCGAGCTCGACGACCCCGGCGACACGGTGCTCGTCTCCACGTTGCTGACCCGGCTCCGCGAGGCCGGGGTCCACCTCGCGGCGACGTCGAACACGCTGCCCGGCAAGCTGGGGGAGGGCCGGTTCGCCACCGCGGACTTCCTGCGCGAGATCCAGGGCCTCGCCGACTCGTTCACGTCGGTGCGCATCGACGGCGAGGACTACCGGCACCGGGGCCTGCCCGAGGCGCCGCCGGCCCCGTCGCTCGACGAGGTCAAGCAGCGCGCCGGCCAGGACGGCGCCAGCTTCGACCACTTCGTCGACCTGGTGCGCCATCTGGCCGAGGTCCATCCGAGCAAGTACGGCGCACTGCTGGACGGCGTTCGGCTGGTCTGCCTCGAGGACGTCCGCACCGTCGAGGACCAGAACGTCGCGCTGCGGCTGGTCGTGCTCGCCGACCGCCTCTATGACCGCGACCTCCCCGTCGTGGCGAGCGGGAAGACGTTCGACGAGCTGTTCGCACCGCCGCTGCTCGAGGGCGGCTACCGCAAGAAGTACTTCCGCGCGGTGAGCCGGCTGGTGGCGCTGGGCCGCGAGGGCGCCGGAATCGCCGACCGCGGCTGACTCGGTCCCGTAGGATCCTTCCGGCACGCGCCCGCTCGGGCGCCTCTCTCGGAGGAACCCCCCATGAAGATGCCCCTGGTCCGGGCTGCCCTCGTCGTCTCCGCCGCCGCGCTGCTGGTCCCGGCCGGCGCCCTGGCCGCTCCCGCCGGGGCCGCCACGCTGTCGATCGGCGACGCGACGGGCGACACCTACCTCGGTCACTACGACGAGGCGAGCGACACCACGACCTACGAGCCGGCCGGGTGGCAGGTCAACGTGGACCTCGAGAAGGTCGTCGTGAAGCACAAGGGCCGGGTGGTCGTCGCGAAGGCGTCGTACACCGACCTCGTCCGCTCGGGCCAGCAGTTCATGTACGCCCTGCGGCTGCGCACCAACGAGGGGCTGAAGCGCGACGTCAACGTGGACACCATGTTCACCGGGCCGAAGGGCGAGGTCTCGCTGTCCAGGCCCAACGGCAACGAGGTGACGTGCCGCGGGCTGTCGCACGACATCGACTACGCCGCCGACACCGTGACGGTGAGGGTGCCCCGCAGCTGCCTGAGCGCGCCGCGCTGGGTGCAGGTGTTCACCGCGGCCATCGGCTTCTCCGACACCGGCGACTTCTACATCGACCACGGGCACATGGCGGACATGAAGGAGAAGGTCGTCTGGAGCGACCGGATCCGCAAGGGCTGACCCTGGCGCCGTGGCGGGTGGGGAATACTGCCCGTCATGGCGAGCACCGACAAGACCGTGTCCGAGGCACTGCGGCTGGCTGAGGGCAAGGTCGACCTGTCCGAGCACGACGCCCGCGCCACCCCGCGGTTCGACGGCGGGAAGAAGGACGGCAAGAAGGCGCTCGCCAAGCTCGGCGACCCGCTCGCCGACCTGCAGGAGCGGCTGTTCGCCGAGGGCATCAGCGGCGGGCGGCGCAGCGTGCTGCTCGTGCTGCAGGGCATGGACACCTCCGGCAAGGGCGGCATCGTGCGCCACGCGGCCGGGCTGGTGGATCCGCAGGGGCTCAGCATCAAGTCGTTCAAGGCCCCGACGTCGGAGGAGCTCGCCCACGACTTCCTGTGGCGGATCACCCGCGCCCTGCCGGCCGCCGGGCAGATCGGCATCTTCGACCGCTCGCACTACGAGGACGTGCTGATCGCCCGGGTCCACGGCCTGGTCGACACCGAGCTGCTCGAGAGCCGCTACGAGGCGATCAACGACTTCGAGCGCCGGCTCGTCGACGAGGGCACCGTGGTCGTCAAGTGCTTCTTGCACATCTCCGCAGAGAAGCAGCAGGAGCGGCTGCTCGAGAGGCTCGACGACCCGCACAAGCACTGGAAGTTCAACCCCGGCGACGTCGACGAGCGCGCGCTGTGGCCGTCGTACCAGCACGCCTACGAGCTTGCCCTCGAGCGCTGCAACACCGACCACGCCCCGTGGCACGTCATCCCGGCCGACCGGAAGTGGTACCGCAACTGGGCCGTCGGCACGCTGCTGCACGAGACGCTCGAGGACATGGGCCTCGGCTGGCCGGACGCCGACTTCGACGTCGCGGAGCAGCGGCGCCGACTGGTGGAGCTGAAGCTGTGAGCCTGCGCTCGGTGACCGCCACGCGGTACGTCGCACCGCTGCGGGAGGGCGGGTCGCTGCCGGGGATCGTCGAGGCCGACGACCTCGGCACCTACGTCTGCAAGTTCTACGGCGCCGGCCAGGGACCGAAGGTGCTCGTCGCCGAGGTCGTCGTCGGCGAGCTCGCCCGCCGTCTCGACATCCGCACCCCCGACCTCGTGCAGGTCCAGCTCGAGGAGGCCATCGCGAAGTTCGAGGCCGACGAGGAGGTCCAGGACCTGCTCAACGCGAGCATCGGCGCCAACCTCGGCGTCGACTTCCTGCCCGGGTCGTTCGGCTTCGACTCGGCGTGCGCCCCGGACCCCGAGGCCGCCGCGCGGATCCTGTGGCTCGACGCGCTGACCGCCAACGTCGACCGGTCCTGGCGCAACCCCAACCTGCTGGTGTGGCACGGCAACCTGTGGGCGATCGACCACGGCGCGTGCCTGTACTTCCACCATGGCTGGAGCGGCGGTATCGGCTCGGCCACCCGGTTCGCGGCGCAGCCCTACGACGCCTCCGACCACGTGCTCGCCGACTTCCTCCCCGGCGTCGCGGCGGTCGACGAGCAGCTCGCGGCGTCGGTGACCGAGGAGCTGCTGCGCGAGGTCGTCGCGGTCGTCCCCGACGTCTGGCTGGAGCCGGTGCCGGGGGCCGAGACCCCGGACGCGCTCCGGGCCGCCTACGTGGAGTTCCTGCTCGCCCGGGTGAGCGGCGAGCGGTCCTGGCTCCCCGTCGAAGGCGCGGCATGAGCACCCGCATGGGCTTCCAGTACGTCGTGCTGCGGTGCGTGCCGCGGGTCGACCGGGAGGAGTTCGTCAACGTCGGCGTGGTGCTCTACTGCCAGCGCGCGGAGTTTCTCGAGGCCCGCTGCCACGTCGACCGCGAGCGGCTCGTGGCGCTGGCGCCCGAGGTCGACGTGGACGCGGTCTGCTCGGCGCTGCACGCGATCGAGGCGGTCTGCCGCGGCGACGAGTCCGCGGGCGCGGCCGGGCGCGCCGCGATGGGGACCCGGTTCGGCTTCGTCAAGGCCCCCCGCAGCACCGTCGTACAGCCCGGGCCGGTGCACGGCGGGACCACCGACGACCCGGGCCGTCAGCTCGACCACCTGCTCGACCGGCTGGTGCGCTGATCCGGGTGAGTTGCAGGCTCGCCGCCCCGGGCAACAATCCGCGCGGTGACCGCTCCGGTGGCGTAATCTCCTGCTGCACGGGGTGAAATGTCGGGATCGTTCCGCGCTGCCCTGTTGTCGACATCTGCACCTGAGGTACCCGTGGAACAGCAAGAGCCGCGCGAGACGGCGGGCACCACCACTCGCCTGAT
>JBQCEF010000475.1:0-5359 GCA_051960495.1 Nocardioides sp.
GCATCGACGTGGCCGGCACCAGCCTGCGCGTGATCCACACGCCGGGTCACGCACCGGGCGCGGTCTGCCTCTACGCCGAGGACCTGGGCTGCGTCTTCACCGGCGACACCCTGTTCCAGGGCGGCCCGGGCGCGACCGGACGCTCCTACAGCGACGAGGACACCCTGGTGGACAGCATCCGGGCGCGGCTGTTCGAGCTCCCCGACGACACCCTGGTGCACACGGGGCACGGCGACGACACCACGATCGGCGCCGAACGCGCCGGGCTCGACGGCTAGGTGTGATCACCGCGCAGCCGCCAGGCCCGGGCGGCGGCGGGGGCCACGGCGATTCCGAGCACGTCCAGTAGCCACATCCGGCCGTCGAGTACGTCGTACGCGTGCAGCAAGGTCGCCCACGAGTCGCCGTTGACGTAGTGCCCCAGACGAACTCGAACGCGACCGTGGCCGCGGACCAGCCGAGACCCACCACCAGGGCGTCGCGGCGGGTCGGGAGTGGGTGGCGCCGCTCAGTGCGGCGCACCCAGGGAGCGAGGAGCACCAGCAACACGACCGTAGACACCTGGTGCGCTCGGAGCTCGCCCAAAGGGCCCTCATAGGCTCGGTGCAGCGCCCCGTTGATGAACGCGGCAGCGACCACACCGCCCCAGGCCCTGGCCCAGGCGGCGACGTCAACGTCTGTGGAGAGCCAGGACCGGATGTCGGCTCCCCCGTGGCGAGTGAACGTCAAGCTTCTCATCGGTCCCCCGTGCGCGTTCGATCCGGACCAGGATCCAACGGCACCGGCGGGCCGGGGAGAGGCGTTGGTCCCGTCACCCCCTGTGAACGTGTCGAACCCCGCCCCGACGGGTAAGCAGCCAGGGTGACCGCGACCTACCGCCTGCAGCTGCACGCAGGCTTCACCTTCGCCGATGCCGAGCGCACGGTTCCCTACCTCGCCGACCTCGGGGTGACCCACCTCTACCTCTCGCCGGTGCTGCAGGCGGTGGCCGGCTCGATGCACGGCTACGACGTGGTCGACCACACCCGGATCAGCGACGAGCTCGGCGGCCAGGACGCGCTGGAGCAGCTGGCCGGCACCGCGCGGCAGCACGGGCTCGGCATCGTGGTCGACGTGGTCCCCAACCACATGGCCCTGGTCGCGCCGCTGTCGGCCAACCCGGTGCTGTGGCAGCTGCTGAAAGAAGGCCGCGAGGGCGCGAGCGCGGACTGGTTCGACGTCGATTGGGACGCGCTCGACGGCCGGATCGGGCTGCCGCTGCTCGGCGACCCGCTGGCCGACGAGCTCGCCGCCGGGACACTCACGCTCGACGAGCAGGACGGCGAGCCGGTCGTGCGCTACCAAGACCACGTCTTCCCGGTGGGGCCCGGCACCGAGGCCGACGACGTGGCAACCGTCCTCGAGAAGCAGCACTACCTGCTCGCCGGCTGGCGGGAGAAGGACGACGTCCTCAACTACCGCCGCTTCTTCGACGTCGACGGGCTCATCGCCGTGCGCGTCGAGGTCCCCGAGGTGTTCGAGGCGACCCACCGGGTGCTGCTCGACCTGAACCGGCGCGGCGTCATCGAGGGCTTCCGCATCGACCACCCCGACGGCCTCGCCGACCCGGAGGGCTATCTCCGCGACCTGCGCCGGGCGACCCGGATGGGCACCGCGATCTGGGTCGAGAAGATCCTCGAGGGCGAGGAGCGGCTGCCCGACCACTGGCCCTGCGAGGGCACCACCGGGTACGACGCCCTCCACGCGATCACCGCCGCGCTCATCGACCCCACCACCGCGCCGCTCATCGCCGACACCTGGGCCGAGGTCGGCGGCGGCAGCGACTTCCACGAGTTCGTGGCCGACGCGAAGCGCGAGGTCGTCACCAAGATCCTCGTGCCCGAGCAGCGCCGGCTCGCCCGGCGTGCCTGCGAGATCCTTCCCGACGCCGACCCGGCGCAGGTGTCCGACGCCGTCGTCGAGATGCTCGTCGCGGCCGACGTCTACCGCGCCTACGCACGTCCGCACCGGCCCGTCACGGGCGAGGCCCTGAGCCATCTCGAGGGAGCGCGTGACCGGGCGGCGGCGGCCCGGCCCGACCTGAAGGACGTCATCGACGGGCTGTTCGACGCGGCTGCGCGGCCGTCGCCGTCCCGTCCGGCCGAGGTCGACTTCGCCGTACGCCTGCAGCAGACCTGGGGACCGGTGATGGCCAAGGCCGTCGAGGACACCTCGCTCTACCGCTGGCACGCGCTGATCGCGCTCAACGAGGTCGGCGGCGACCCGGGGCTGCTCGACGACGCCGGGCCCGAGGTCATGCACGCGTGGGCGGCCCACCAGCAGCAGCACTGGCCGCTGGGCATGACGACGCTGACCACCCACGACACCAAGCGCAGCGAGGACGTCCGGGCCCGGGTGCTCGCGGTCGCCGGCGACGGGGAGTCGTGGGCGACGTGCACGGACGCGTTCGCGGCGGCCTCGGACCTCTACGGCGTGGACCGGGCCACCGGCCACCTGCTGTGGCAGACGCTGGTCGGCGCCGGCCCGATCGACGAGGAGCGGCTGCACGACTACCTGGTCAAGGCGGTCCGCGAGGCCAAGGCGCACACCGCCTGGATCGACGGCGACCCCGACTACGAGCGCAAGGTGCTCGAGCTCGCCTCCGCGGCGCTGCAGCCGGGACAGCTGCGCGCGCTGGTGGACACCGCGGTCGCCCACAACGCCGAGTCGGTGCGGGCGTTCGTGCTGGGCCAGAAGCTGCTCCAGCTCACGCTGCCCGGCACGGCCGACACCTACCAGGGCTGCGAGGTCGTCAACCTGTCCCTGGTCGACCCCGACAACCGGCGCCCGGTGGACTACGACGCCCGCCGCAGCCGGCTGGAGGGCCTGGTCGAGCACGCCCCCCGCGACCTCGACGACGAGAAGCTGTACCTGACGGTACGCACTCTCCAGCTCCGCAAGGACCTGCGCGACTCGTTCGGCGACGCCGGCAGCTACACCCCGCTCCCGGCCACCTCGCGGCACCTCGTCGGCTTCACCCGCGGCGAGGAGGTCGCCGTGCTGGTGACGCGTGCCCCGCGCCGGCTCGAGGCCGCGGGCGGCTGGGCCGACCAGACCGCCCGGCTGCCCGAGGGACTGTGGCGCGACGAGCTCACCGAGACCCTGCACGAGGGCGGCACGGTCCGCTGCGCCGACGTGTTCGAGTCGATGCCGGTGGCGCTGCTGCGCCGCGTGCACATCTGATGGCGGCCGCTCGCGAGATCCGGGTCTGGGCGCCGGCGGCCGGGCAGGTCGACCTGCTGCTCGGCGACCGCCGCGTCCCGATGACGCGCCACGGCGAGGAGTGGGCCGCCGAGGCCGAGCTGGCGCCGGGAGCGTCGTACGCCTTCTCGCTCGACCGCGGTCCCGGCCGGCCCGACCCCCGCGGCATGCGCCTGCCCGACGGACCGCACGGCGCGTCGGCGCACTTCGACCCGCACGCGTTCGCGTGGACCGACCAGGACTGGCGCGGGGTGCCGCTGGCCGGTGCCGTGATCTACGAGCTCCACGTCGGCACGTTCACCCCGACAGGCACGCTCGACGCCGCCGCGGAGCGGCTCGGCCACCTCGCCGACCTCGGCGTCGGCGTCGTCGAGCTGCTGCCGCTTGCCCCGTTCCCGGGACGCCACGGGTGGGGGTACGACGGCGTCGCGCCCTACGCGGTCCACGAGCCCTACGGCGGCCCCGAGGCGCTGCAGCGGTTCGTCGACGCGGCGCACCGGGCCGGCATCGCGGTCTGCCTCGACGTCGTCTACAACCACTTCGGGCCCGACGGCAACTACCTGCCGGAGTTCGGCCCCTACCTGACCGACACCCACCACACGCCGTGGGGCGCGGCGCTCAACCTCGACGCGCCGGGCAGCGACCCGGTCCGCCGCTGGGTCGTCGACAACGTGCTGCAGTGGCTGCGCGACTTCCACGTCGACGGGCTGCGCCTCGACGCGGTGCACGAGCTGCGCGACGACCGGGCGGTGCACGTCCTCGAGGAGATGTCCGCGGCGGTCGACGAGCTCGCCGCCGAGACCGGGCGCGAGGTGTGGCTGGTCGCCGAGTCCGACCGCAATGACGCCCGCACAGTCACGCCGCGCGGCGACGGCGACGCGGTCCGAGGGCTGGGCGTGCACGGCCAGTGGGCCGACGACGTCCACCACGCCCTGCACGTCGCGCTGACCGGCGAGACGCAGGGCTACTACGAGGACTTCGCCGACCCGGCGGCGCTGCCCAAGGTGCTCGGCTCGCCGTTCTTCCACGACGGCACCTACTCGTCGTTCCGCGGCCGCGCCCACGGCCGGCCGGTCGACCCGGCCACCGTGCCCGGCTGGCGGTTCGTGGCCTCGCTGCAGACCCACGACCAGGTCGGCAACCGCGCCGTGGGGGAGCGGCTCTCGATGCTCATCGAGCCCGGCCTGCTCGCCGCGGGCGCCGCGATCCTGCTCACCGCGCCGTGGACCCCGATGCTGTTCATGGGTGAGGAGTGGGGTGCGAGCACGCCCTGGCAGTACTTCACCGACCACCAGGACCCCGACCTCGCCGAGGCGGTCCGGCAGGGTCGCCGTTCGGAGTTCGGCTCGCACGGCTGGTCGTTCGACCAGGTCCCCGACCCGCAGGACCCCGAGACGGTCCGCCGCTCCACGCTGGACTGGTCCGAGCCGTCCCGGGAGCCGCACGCACGGCTGCTGCGCTGGTACGCCGACCTCATCCGGGCGCGCCGCGAGCACCCCGACCTCGGCAGCGGCGACCTGAGCGCGGTGCAGGCCGACTGGGACCACGCCGCCCGCCGGCTGGTGGTGCGGCGGGGTGCCTTCGAGGTGCTCGCCAACCTCGGCGACGAGCCGTGGGAGCGCGAGGCGTCCGGCGAGGTGATGCTCAGCTGGGAGAGCGGCGTGACGGTCTCGGGCGGGCGGGTCGTCGTACCCCCGCGCTCGGCCGTCGTGGTGGCGCGCTCGGGGATCTGAGGTAGCGCGGCGGGAAAGATAGGGACTTCTCCCAATCCCCGGCCCGCTGCCTCAGCGACACCGTGGTGGTGCCCGCAGACGTTGCCGGCTGAAGCCACCAGGAGATTCCCATGACCACCTACGTCGACCCGGCCACCGCCCTCCGGCTCGCCCACGAGGCGCGCGCGACGGACCTGCGCCGCAGCACGCAGCGCCGACAGGCACGGGCGCTCACCCGGCGCACCGGGCTCCGCCGCCGCCCGCAGACTGGCTAGCGTGGGGCCGGTGGGTTTCTCCGGGCGAGCGGCGAGGGCAGCGGTGGCTGCCCTGGTCGTGCTACCCGCCGCGTGCACCGCGGGCGGGGCGGAGCCGGCCGAGCCCGCCGCCGGACCGTCGCCGGCCGCGCT
>JBQCEF010000476.1:0-5638 GCA_051960495.1 Nocardioides sp.
CGACCAGTTTCGAGATCAGCACAAGGAGGCCGTCATGGCGGAGACCTGGAGCGGCGAGTTCTACTGCGTGAAGTGCAAGGAGAAGCGGGAGGCCTCGGGCGAGGTCAAGGTCAACGAGAAGGGCACCCGGATGGCCAAGGCCGTCTGCCCGGTCTGCGGCACCAACCTGAACCGCATCCTCGGCAAGGCCTGAGCAAGCCGAACTTTCCTCAGCGGCGGGGCACCTCTTCGACGGGGTGCCCCGCCGCTGTCGTTCCCGGCCATTGGCTGCCGTCCGGGGCGCGGCGAAGGCTCGGCTGGTCGCGGCCGCGTCGTCGATGAGAGAGCAGGATGCCCCGGCGCGACCTTGAGCCGAGCGTGGCGGAGGGCGTCGTACGACGAAGCTGCTCTCCGAACTGCGAGGCCGCCGCCGGAAGCCAACCCGTGCGCGATTCTCGCGCGCGCCACCGGGCACTTGCCGCCACCACCGGACGCGTGCGCGATTCTCGCGCGCGCCACCGCGCACGCACCGAGGCCGCCTGTGGATGACCGGTCGCGGCGCGGCCCGGACTGGGGCAGGCTGCACCGCATGCGCCCCCTGCTCCGACCCGGCACCCACGTCCTGCACCGCGCGGACGGCTCGGTCCAGCTCGGCCTCGACCCGGCCCAGGCGGTGGTGCTCGACGGCCCGGACCTGTGCACCGGGCTGCTCGACGGATCCGCCCGCTCGACGGACCGCTTCGTCGCCGAGCTCGACGACCACGGCCTGCTCGTGGACGAGAAGGTGCTGATGCCGCTGGTCGGCCGGACCGGGAAGGGCCTCCCCCGCGAAGCGGGCGCCGCCCTGGCACGGCAGGGCGGGCACGATGCCGGCACCCGTGCCGCCGGCCGCGACCGGACCCGGGTCGACCTCACCGGGTTCGGCCACCCGGACGGTGAGGGGCTCCTCACCGCGCTCGAGGGCCTGCTGGCGCGCTCCGGCGTACGCCGGCAGCGGACCCGACCCGCCGGCCCGCCGGGCCGCCGCCGGAACCGGGTCGTCGGGCTCCTGGTCGGCGTCGGCGAGCCCGACCGTGAGCTCGCCGACGAGTGGATGCGCGAGCAGACGCCGTACGTCGTGGTGCGGCTGACCGAGGGACGTGCCGTCGTCGGCCCGTTCGTCGTCCCGGGCCGGACGGCCTGCCTGCGCTGCCTCGATGCGCACCACACCGACGCCGACCCCGAGTGGCCGCTGCTGGTGCGCCAGTACGCCGAGGCGACGCGGCATGACCGCGCCGACGGCGTCCCCGAGCCGGTCGATCCCGCGCTGGCGGCGCTGGCCGTCGCCTGGGCGGCGCGCGACGTCACGACGTGCGCCGACGGGGGCCGGCCCTCGACCTGGTCGGGCACGCTCACCCTCCACCCCGATCTCGCCACCCTGGAGACCCGCTCCTGGCTGCGGCACCCCGAGTGCGGCTGCGCCTGGGCATGACTGGACATCCCGGACAGGCATCGACGATTCCCACCCGTCGGACACAATGGGGGAATGACCGAGCTCCCCCGGAAGGCAGTCGCCCGCACCGCCCGGCTCGCGGCGCTGCCGCTGGGCTTCGCCGGTCGGACCGCCGTGGGGATGGGCCGTCGGATCGGCGGGGCGCCTGCCGAGGCGGTCATGAGCGACGTGCAGCAGCGCACGGCCGAGCAGGTGTTCAAGACGCTGGGCGAGCTCAAGGGCGGCGCGATGAAGATGGGCCAGGCGCTGTCCATCCTCGAGTCGGCGTTCCCCGAGGACATGGCCGCGCCGTACCGCGCCCAGCTGACCCGGCTGCAGGACGCCGCACCGCCGATGCCGGCGTCGACCGTGCACAGCCAGCTCGCCAAGGAGCTCGGCACCGACTGGCGCAAGCAGCTGGTCGGGTTCGACGACGACCCGGCCGCGTCCGCCTCGATCGGCCAGGTGCACCGCGGCAGGTGGGTCGACGGGCGCGAGGTCGCGGTGAAGATCCAGTACCCGGGCGCCGGCGAGGCGCTGATGTCCGACCTGCGCCAGCTGTCGCGGCTCGCGCGCACCTTCGGCGGGCTCGTCCCGGGCATGGACATCAAGCCGCTGATCACCGAGATGCAGGCCCGCGTCGCCGAGGAGCTGGACTACCGGCTCGAGGCCGAGGCGCAGCAGGCGTTCGCCACCGCGTTCGCCGGCGACCCCCAATTCTTCGTGCCCGTGGTCGTGGCCGGCACCGACGCGGTGCTCGTCACCGAGTGGCTGGAGAGCAAGGCCTCGCTCGCCCGGCTGATCGCGGAGGGCACCCAGGAGGAGCGCGACCACTACGGCGAGCTCTACATCCGGTTCCTGTTCGAGGGACCGGCCCGCGCCGGGCTGCTGCACGCCGACCCCCACCCGGGCAACTTCCGGGTGCTTCCCACCGACGACGGTTCGCTCGGCGGGATGGGCGTGGTCGACTTCGGGGCGGTCGCGCGGCTCCCCGAGCAGGCCCTGCCGGAGGCGATCGGCACGCTGCTGGGCATCGCGCTCGAGGACGACTACGACGTGGTGCTAGAGCGGCTGCGCGAGGAGGGGTTCGTCAAGCCGCGCATCACCATCGACCCCGCCGAGCTGCGCGCCTACCTCGGCCCGCTGATCGAGCCGGCCGCCGGCGAGACGTTCCGGTTCTCCCGGGAGTGGATGCGCAGCCAGTTCCAGCGCATGCAGGACCCCCGGCAGCCCGGGTCGGTGCTGGCGCTGCGGCTCAACCTGCCGCCGGAGTACCTGCTGATCCACAGGGTGTGGGTCGGCAGCATCGGGGTGCTGTGCCAGCTCGAGTGCGAGGTGCCGTTCCGGCAGATCCTCACCGAGCTGCTGCCCGGCTTCGCCGAGAGCTGACCTCCTCGGGCGCCGACCGGCGGGCTACCACCACTCGCTGTCGAGCTTGCTCTCGATCGCGCGCAGGTGCTCGCGCGAGCACGTGTCGCAGAAGGTCCGCGGCCGGCCGTTCTCGACCGCGGTGGTCCAGGTCAGCGGGGTGTCCTCCCCCGGGGCGCTCGTGCCGCAGAAGTCGCAGGTGGCAGCCATCCGCCCAGGGTAGCCGCCGCGGAGCAGCGTCCGGCCGGGTCCGGACATGACGAGAGCCGGACCCTCCCCCGTGGTGGGGCGGAGGATCCGGCTCTCGATGGTGCGTTGTCGCTCAGGTCGAATCCGGTCTCGACCTCAGAGCGAGCGGGCCACGGCGAGCTTGGCCGCGAGGGCGGCGCGCTCGGCACGTCGGGTCAGTCGCCGGTGGGTGGCGAGCTGGTGGCCACGTCGCAGGGCATGCGCCTCTCCCAGGCGCATGGACATCTGTGCGCGTGCCAGATCTTCATTCATCAACTGCATCTCGATACTCCGGTTCGGGTTCGTGTTCATGGTGTGGTCGGTTTCCGTTTCGTGTTGGCTGTGTCCGGCTCAGGCCGAGGTCACAGCGAGCGGGCGAGGACGAGCCGGGCCTGGAGGGCGGCGCGCTCGGCACGACGGGACTTGCGTCGGGCCAGGGCGAGCTGGTGGCCGCGGCGAAGCCGCTGTGCCTCCGCCAGGCGCTCGGACTGCTCGGTCCGCGCGAGGTGCTCGATGGTGTACATGCTGTGCTCTCTTTCAGCGTCGTTGCTGGTGGTGGTCGTCATTGCTGTGAGGAGTCCCGGGCCGGGCCCGTGATACCTCGGTGCTGCGGGTGTTGCTGGTGCTGCTCGGTGCTCGTCGTGCGCTGCGGTGCTCGTCGTACGGTGTGCTGCTGGTCGGGCGGTGCTGCTCACGCCGCCACCTCGTTCTTGCGGGGCCGGCCGCGGGGCCGCTTGCGGGGGATCACCACTCCTTGCAGGAACAGCTCGCCTCCCCAGACGCCCCAGGGCTCGCGCCGCTCCAACGCTCCGGAGAGGCACTCCCTGCGGAGCGGGCACTCGATGCACATCGCCTTGGCCAGCTCCACGTCCTGCGGAGTCTCCGCGAACCACAGCTCGGGGTCCTCCCTGCGGCACGGCAGCTTCTCCTCGTCGACCTGTGCGCTGGTGGCGTACGTGTCGAGGACGCTGATACTCATCTCTTCACCTCCTTGTGAGAGTCGATCTGGTCCTCCTCGGTCGGAGGAGGGAAATCAAAAAGGCCGCGGATCCCGGGTTTCGGGTTCCGCGGCCTGGAGGCTGCCGATGCAAGAGATTCACTCTAGATCGGTGGACTCCAGGCAGGGATCCCCGGGAAGACGTCGACGAGGCCACGGTCGGCGGCGATGCCGTAGGCGGACACACCCGTCCCCTGGACATCGCCCTTGACGGCCGCCGTGATCGGGCCGAAGGCCGCGGACACAGCGGTGCCCCGGTCGAAGGTGCACACGTCAGCGATGCGGGTACGGCCGTGCTCGGACATGCCGAGGCCAGTCGTGCTGCTGAGCGTCATGGTGATGTTCATCATCGTGTGCACCTCCTTCGATGCTGTGGGCGCCGGTCTTGCCAGGACCGATGGCGCAGGTGTTCGTTCGGGTGGAAGAAAACTAGCGCCCCCACCCGGTAAGCGGCAAACCATTTTCTGGGTATTTCTCGAAAAAGTTTCGACGCATCTATTGATGGCCCGGACGGACTACTGCTCGCCGCCCACGAGAGCGAGCACCTCGTCGCCGTACTTCGCGAGCTTCGTCGCCCCGATCCCGTTGATCCGCAGCAGCGCCCGCTGGTCCGCGGGGCGCGCCTCGGCGATCGCCTGCAGGGTCAGGTCGGTGAACACGACGTACGCCGGCACCTTCTCCTCGGCGGCCCGCTCGACGCGCCACTCCCGCAACCGCTCGAACAGCTCCTCGTCGTAGGTCGCCGGGCAGTCCTCGCAGCGGCCGATCTTGCGCTCGGCGATGCTCGACAGCGGCTTGCCGCACGAGCGGCAGTGCGCCACGCCCTTCTTGCGCCGGGTCCCGCTGCGCTCGGGGGCGAGGTCGGACTGCACCTGCGGACGCAGCCCGGTCAGGAAGCGCGACGGCTTGCGCGAGGACCGCGACCCGGGGTTGCGCGCGAGCGCCCAGGAGATGCTCAGGTGCTTGCGGGCCCGGGTCATCCCGACGTACAGCAGCCGCCGCTCCTCCTCGACCGCGACCGGCCCCTCGGCGTAGACGATCGGCATCGTGCCCTCGTGCATGCCGACGAGGAAGACCGCGTCCCACTCCAGCCCCTTGGCGGCGTGGAGGGTGGCCAGCGTGACGCCCTCGGCCACCGGGGCGTGCTGCTCGGCGGCACGCCGGTCGAGCTCCTCGACGAAGTCGGTCATGGTGGCCTCGGGGCGGGACGCGGCGAGCTCCTCGGCCTGGGAGACCAGCGCGTGCAGCGACTCCCACTGGTCGCGGACGTTGCCCCGACCGGTGGGCGCCTGGGGGGTCCAGCCCATGCCGCCCAGCACCGCCCGGACGTCGGCGGTGAGGCCCTCCCCCGAGCCGGCCTCGGAGCGGGCGTTGCCGCGCAGCAGGGTGACCGCCTGGCGCACCTCGCGGCGCTCGAAGAACCGGGCCGCACCGCGCACGACGTAGGAGATGCCCCGGGCGGCCAGGGCCTCCTCGTAGGCCTCGGACTGCGCGTTGATCCGGAACAGCACCGCGATCTCGCGGGTCGGCACGCCCTTCTCAGTCAGCGAGAGGATGTCGGCCGCGACCTGCTCGGCCTCGGCGACCTCGTCGGG
>JBQCEF010000477.1:0-4927 GCA_051960495.1 Nocardioides sp.
TCACCGAGCCGACCATCGGGATCGGGACGTCGACGGTCTTGGTGACCGTGCCGCCCTTGCCGTCGTCGAAGGTGACCTTCTGCGGGGTCGCCGTCACGTTCTTGACCGTGTAGACGACCTCCAGGTCACCGTCGGCGCCGACGACGTCGCCGGGCTCGACCTCCTCGCCGTCGAGGAGGTACTTCACATGGACCTCGAGCGGGAGGTCGCCGTCGTAGTTGCTGACCGACCTCAGGCGCTTCTCGCCGTCCACCGTGGTCTTCGTGACCTGGTTGCCGTCCTCGACGTCGTAGCCGGCGAACCCGTCGAGGTTGCGCAGGCCGTCGGTCTCGATCGGGTTCGACACCGTCACGGTGCCGGTGCCGGTCAGGGCGATCTGCTCGTAGACCCTGCTGCTCTGCACGGCGCCCGTGGCGTCGGTGTAGGTCTGGATGGTCTCGGTGTTGGTGACCTGCACGTCGCCGTCGGCGGCCATCGCGCTGGGCACCCAACCGATCGCGGCGACCGTGGCGGCCGCCGAGACCGCTGCGAGACGCAGCGGCCAGGAGTTGAGTCTGCTCGTCGGGCCGTTCACGGGGTCTTCTCCATCATCTCGTCGAGCTTGGTGGTGTCGTTGTCGTCGGCACGGGGAGCCTTGGGCCGCGGCGCAGGACGCTCGGTCTCCTCGGCCGGGGTCCCGGGCGCGAGGAGCGCGACCACGAGGAACCCGACGGCGGAGGTCAGGACCAGAGCGGTCACCGCGGTCACGGAGGTCGTCGTCACCTCCGGCATCGCAGCGGCGAAGGTGTACTCGTAGGCGCCGCTCAGCGCCGCAGCGCCGACCAACGTCGACCACAGCGGCACCCGGGTCGCCGTGGCCGCAGCGACCACGGTGCACAGCAGAATCACCAGGCCGAGTCCCAGTGCGCGTCCGGTGTAGGTGTCGGGCAGCACCGCCGCCCGCAGCAGGAAGCCGATCCACGCCAGGACGATGCCGGCGGCGAAGCCGGCGAGCCGCATCAGTGGCGACCGGTCGGGCACGAGCGCGACCACCGCACCGAGCGCGATCCCCACCATGGCCACCGAGTCGAGTTCCAGGTCGAGCCAGTTGCTCACGATGACAACCAGGAAGGCCACCACCGCCAGCACCGCACCGACCAGCATTGTTCTGCGCATGCTGGCGCGCTCCCTCCAAGACTTCGCCGACGTCTCCCACGAGGTCGGCGACGTGCCCCTCCCTGGCGCACGTTCCGGCGAACTATATCTACTTCCCGGTAACGATGGGCCAACAATCTGGGGGGACGCCAGTGCCCTTCGACACTTTCTTCCGGGGGACCTCCGGCCCTGCCGGAGGCCTTCCCGCGCGTGCCACGCTCTAGGGTTTGAGTGTGACCTCAGCACCCACCGGCCCGGCTCTGCGCAGCGGCGCGGTGATCGCGGTCGCCATGGGCGTGATGAACCTGACCACCTACGCGTTCACGATCCTCGCGGCGCGCCTGCTGGGTCCCGTGGAGTACGGCGCGCTCGCCGCGGTGATGGGTCTCCTGCTGGTCCTCAACGTCCTCTCGCTCGGGCTGCAGGCCACCGGTGCTCGGCGGGTCGCCGCGGCACCGGGTGGCCGCGCGGCCATCGAGCGGGAGGTGATGCGCACGACGTACCGCTGCGCCCTGGTCCTCGGGGCGATCTCGCTGGCCGCCTCGCCGCTCGTGGTGACGCTGCTGAACCTCGACTCGTGGCTGGTCGCGGCGCTCATCGCCGTCACCGTGGTGCCGCTGACGGTGATGGGTGGCCAGGCCGGGATCCTCCAGGGCGAGCGGAGGTGGGGACCGCTGGCGCTGATCTACCTCGGTGTCGGCGTCGGCCGGCTGGCGTTCGGCCTGGTCGCCCTGCTGCTCGCCCCCGACAACCTGGGCGCGATGGTGGGCGTCACCGTGGGCGCCTTCGTCCCCGCCGCGGCCGGCTACTGGGCCCTGCGGCGGACCGCGCTGTCGGCTCCCGCACCGAAGGACCCGCCGCCGGGCACGGTCGGGCCGGTGGGTGGGGTGCTGCGCGAGACCTTCCACAACTCGCACGCGCTGCTGGCGTTCTTCGCGCTGTCCAACGTCGACGTGCTCATCGCGCGCAGCGTCCTCGACGAGCACCTGGCCGGCCTCTACGCCGCTGGACTCATCTTGACGAAGGCCGTCTTGTTCCTGCCCCAGTTCGTCGTGGTGATCGTGTTCCCCTCGATGTCGAGCCAGGGGTCCGCCCGCCGGCTGAACCTGATGGCGCTCGGCCTGGTGCTCGCGATCGGGCTGGCGACCGTGGCGGGCACGGCGGCCCTCTCCGGCCTCGCAGTGACCTTCGTGGGCGGTCCCCAGTACGACGAGCTCCGCGGCCTGCTGTGGCTCTTCGCCGGCCTCGGCACCTTGCTGGCCATGCTGCAGCTTATGGTCTACAACGTGGTCGCCCGCCAGCGACAGCGCGCCGTCTTCGCGATCTGGGCCGGCCTGGTCGTGCTGCTGGTCGTCGGCGCGGCGATGGGCTCGGTCCGGTCGTTGGTGCTCGCGGTGCTCACCGTCGACACGGTGCTGTTCGCCGTGCTGCTGGTGCGCGCCGGGGTCCGCTCGAACCGGCCGCAGCCGGTGGCCGCCCCGGTCTGAGCGCCGGCGGTCAGTGCGCCGCCGCGTGCCAGCTGGCCCCGGTGCCGACCGACACGTCGAGCGGGACGGTGAGGTCGGCGGCCGCCGCCATCTCGGCGCGCACCAGCTTCTCGAGCGCCTCCGCCTCCCCCGGTGCGACCTCGAGCACGAGCTCGTCGTGCACCTGCAGCAGCATCCGCGAACGCAGCTCGGACTCCTTCAGGGCGCGGTCCACCCGCAGCATCGCGACCTTGATGATGTCGGCGGCCGATCCCTGGATCGGGGCGTTGAGAGCCATCCGCTCGGCCATCTCGCGGCGCTGCCGGTTGTCGCTGGTGAGGTCGGGCAGGTAGCGGCGCCGGCCGAGGATCGTCTCGGTGAACCCGCTGCGGCGGGCCTCGTCGACCACGCCGGAAAGGTAGGCACGGATCCCGCCGAAGGTCTCGAAGTACTCGTCCATCAGGACCCGCGCCTCGCTCGGCTCGATCTTGAGCTGCTGGCCCAGGCCGAACGCGGAGAGACCGTAGGCCAGTCCGTAGTTCATCGCCTTGATCTTGGCGCGCATCTCCCCCGTCACCTCCGAGGGCTCGACCTCGAAGACACGGGCGGCGGTCACCGAGTGGAAGTCGCGCCCGGACCGGAACGCCTCGATCAGCAGGGCGTCCTCGGAGAGGTGGGCCATGATCCGCATCTCGATCTGGCTGTAGTCGGCCGTCATCAGCGACTCGTAGCCCGGACCCACCACGAACGCCTCCCGGATGCGGCGGCCCTCCTCGGTGCGCACCGGGATGTTCTGCAGGTTGGGGTCCGTCGAGGACAGCCGGCCGGTCGCGGCGATCAGCTGGTTGAAGGTGGTGTGGATCCGCCCGTCGGAGGCGACGGTCTTGAGCAGCCCCTCGACGGTCTGCCGCAGCCGGGACACGTCGCGGTGCCGCAGCAGGGCCAGCAGGAACGGGTGCTCGGTCTTGTCGTAGAGCGCCTGCAACGCGTCGGCGTCGGTGGTGTAGCCGGTCTTGGTGCGCTTGGTCTTCGGCATGTTGAGCTCGTCGAACAAGACGACCTGCAGCTGCTTGGGCGACCCGAGGTTGATCTCCTTGCCGATCACGTCGAACGCCTCGTCGGCGGCCTTCTTCACCTCGTCGGCGAAGTGCGACTCCAGCTGCTCGAGGTGCTCGACGTCCACCGCGACGCCGATCCGCTCCAGGTCGGCGAGCACGTGGACGAGCGGCAGCTCGACCTCGGTCAGCAGCCGGGTCCCGCCGCGCTCGTCCAGCTCCTCGTCGAGGGCGGCGGCCAGCTCGAGCACCGTCCACGCCTGGAGCATCGCGGTCTCCCCTGCCGCGTCGTCGCCGACCGAGTCGAAGCTGAGCTGCCCCTCGTCGTCGTCGCTGGTGAGCTTCAGCTCTCGCTTGAGGTAACGCAGCGTGAGGTCGGCGAGGTCGTAGGAGCGCTGGTCGGGGCGGGCGAGGTAGGCCGACAGCGCGGTGTCCCGCTCGAGCCCGGCCAGCGTCCACCCCCGGGCGGCCATCGCGAGCATCGGGCCCTTGGCGTCGTGCAGCACCTTGAGGTACGCCGGGTCGGCGAGCCAGTCCGCGAGGACGGTGTCGTCCTCGGGCGAGATCTGCTCGACGTCGAGCCAGGCCGCCGCCTCGTCGCCGGCCGCGAGCGCGATCGCGTAGACGTCCCCGCTCCCGGCGCGCCACGTGCCTTGCACCTGCAGGCCCACCCGGTCGCCCGCAGCCGCGTGCTGCTTGAGCCAGCCGGCCAGCTCGCCGGGCGCCAGCCGGGTGGTGGTCAAGTCGAAGTCGACCTCCTCGACGACCTCCTCGGACTCCAGCGTCGAGAACAGCCGGTCGCGCAGCACCCGGAACTCGAGCCCGTCGAAGAGCTGGTGCACCTGCTGGCGGTCCCACGGCTGCCGCGCGAGGTCGGTGGGCGTGGCAGCGAGCTCGAGGTCGCAGACCAGCGCGTTGAGCCGGCGGTTGCGGATCACGTCCGCGAGGTGTGCGCGGAAGTTGTCGCCGGCCTTGCCCTTGATCTCGTCGGCGTGGGCGATGACGTTGTCGAGCCCGTCGTAGGTGCTGATCCACTTCGCCGCGGTCTTGGGGCCGACCCCCGGCACGCCGGGCAGGTTGTCGGAGTCCTCCCCCACGAGCGCCGCGATCTCGGGGTAGCGCTGGGGCGGCACGCCGTACCGCTCCTCCACCGCCTCCGGCGTCATCCGGGCCAGGTCGGAGACGCCCCGCATCGGGTAGAGCACCGTCGAGTGCTCGGTGACCAGCTGGAGGGAGTCGCGGTCGCCGGTGAGCACCAGCACCTCCATGCCC
>JBQCEF010000478.1:0-2832 GCA_051960495.1 Nocardioides sp.
CGGTGGACCGCAGCGGCTACTTCGACCACACCGCGCAGAGCATGGGCTCGGACTTCCGCCGCGAGGCGATCACGATGCTGGAGTCGATGGGCATCTCGGTGGAGTTCAGCCACCACGAGGGCGGCCCGGGCCAGCAGGAGATCGACCTGCGCTACGCCGACGCGCTGTCGACGGCCGACAACATCATGACCTTCCGCACCGTGGTCCGCGAGGTGGCGCTGTCGCAGGGCATCTGGGCGACGTTCATGCCCAAGCCCTACACGACGCACCCCGGCTCGGGCATGCACACGCACGTCTCGCTGTTCGAGGGCGACCGCAACGCGTTCTTCGAGGCCGGCGCGGAGTACCAGCTCTCCAAGACCGGCCGCCAGTTCATCGCCGGCGTCCTGCGGCACGCCTCGGAGATCACCGTGGTGACCAACCAGTGGGTGAACTCCTACAAGCGGCTGATGTGGGGCGGCGAGGCGCCGTCGTACATCTGCTGGGGCCACAACAACCGCTCGGCGATGATCCGGGTGCCGATGTACAAGCCCAACAAGGGCCAGTCGACCCGCATCGAGCTGCGCACCGTCGACTCCGCGAGCAACCCCTACCTGGCGTTCGCGGTCATCCTGGCCGCCGGCATGAAGGGCATCGAGGAGGACTACGAGCTCCCGCGCGAGGCCGAGGACGACGTGTGGTCGCTCAACGAGCGCGAGCGCAAGTCGCTCGGCATCGACCCGCTGCCCAAGAGCCTGTACGACGCGATCGGGATCGCGGAGAACTCCGAGCTGCTGGCCGAGACGCTCGGCGAGCACGTCTACGACTTCTTCCTGCGCAACAAGCGCGCCGAGTGGGAGGAGTACCGCGTGCAGGTCTCCGCCTACGAGCGCGACCTGATGCTGCCGGTGCTCTGAGCGATTCCATGCGCGAACGACCCACGCCGCAGACCGGCCGGCGCACCGACAGTGACGTCCGGCGCAGCGTGATGACCGGGCTGCTCGTCGCCGCGCTGGTCCTGGGGATCGTCGCGGTGGGAATCGGGCTGCTGATGGCCGGCGTCGACCTGAGCACGCCGGGGGAGGAGTGGGACGGCTTCGGCGTCTTCATCGGGCTCGGCATCGGCCTGCCCGGGCTGGCCATCGCGTTGCTGTCGTGGTTCTCGTTGCGCATCCGCGACCGCCGGCCGGGCCTGGCCCGCGGGCTGGAGATCGCGCTCTCGGTCGCCCTGGTCGCGCCGATCCTCCTCGCACCCGGCGCGCCGGTGCTGCTGGTGCCGTTGATGATCGGCTGCGGGATCTTCGGCACCGCGGTGATCGGCGCCCGCGAGGACGGGTAGGTTCGGCGCGTGAGCACCCCGCGCCTGCTGGTCGTCGAGCACGAGGCCATGTGCCCGCCCGGATGGGTGGGCGAGTGGCTGGTCGAGTCCGGCGCCGACCTCGACGTACGACGCCCCTACCGCGGCGACGACCTGCCGACCGACCTCGAGGACCACGCCGGCCTGCTCGTGCTGGGCGGGTCGATGGGCGCCAACGACGACGCCGACCACGCGTGGCTCACCGACGTGAAGCTCCTGGTCCGCGGCGCGGCCGAGGCGGGCGCGCCGGTGCTCGGGATCTGCCTGGGCCACCAGCTGGCCGCCGTCGCCCTCGGCGGGCGCGTCGAGCGCACCCCGGGCGGGCAGCAGATTGGCGTGCTCGACGTCGGCTGGACCGCCGAGGCCGCCGGCGACGAGCTGTTCGCGCCGCTCGCCCGGCCGGTCCGCGCGGTGCAGTGGAACAACGACATCGTCACCGCGGCCCCGGCCGGGACCGTCGTGCTGGCGCAGACCCCGCGAGGGGAGATCCAGGCCGCCCGGTTCGCCCCCACCGTCTGGGGCGTGCAGTGGCACCCCGAGGCCGGCGAGACGATCGTCCGCGGCTGGGCCGAGCACGACCGCGACGACGCCGTCGAGCGCGGGATAGACCTCGACGGCTACGTCGCCGGCGTCGCCGCGGCCGAGGACGAGCTGCAGGCGACCTGGGTCGAGCTGGCCCGCCGCTTCGTGGGCCTCACGACGACGAGCTCCGCCCGCGCATGAGCGAGAGCCGGGTCAGCACCACCACCGGGCGGCTCGCTCGGCTGGGGTTCCGCGACGCGGAGCGGTCCGCGGCCGCGCTGGACCGGCTCGGTGACGTCGCCGGGGAGATCCTGCACCTGGTCGCCGCCGCGGCCGACCCCGACCAGGCGGCCGACTTCCTCGCCGACCTCGCCGACCGGGTCGAGGACCGCGACTCGATGCTCGAGGAGGTCGCCGCGGACGAGGGAACCGCGATGCGGCTGCTCGCGGTGCTCGGCGCCAGCTCGGCGCTCGGGGACCACCTGCTGCGGCACCCGGAGCACTGGCGCGACCTGACCGACCCGTCCCTCGGCTCGACCCGTCCGGCGGCCTACGCGGTCCGGGCCCGGCTCCTCGCGGCGGTCGGCGCCGACCCGGCGGCGGCGTCGCCGGTGGCCGGGCACGCCGACACCGAGGCCGTCGACGCGCTGCGCGTGGAGTACCGCCGCCGGCTGCTGTCGCTCGCGGCCCGCGACCTGGCCCACGGGGTCGGCGTCGACGACGTCGCCGCCGAGCTGTCCGACCTCGCCGCCGGGACCCTCGACGCGGCGCTCGCGGTCGCCCGGGCCCGCGTCGGCGAGCAGGCCGGCGCGGCCCGCCTCGCGGTGATCGCGATGGGCAAGTGCGGCGGCCACGAGCTCAACTACGTCAGCGACGTCGACGTGATCTTCGTGGCCGAGCCGGTCGAGGGCTGCGACGAGCAGGCCGCGCTGCGTGCCGCCACCCAGCTGGCGTCGAACCTGATGCGGGTCTGC
>JBQCEF010000479.1:0-7898 GCA_051960495.1 Nocardioides sp.
ACTCCCGTCGACCTGACCGTGTGGCGCGCGGCGTCGTGCGAGGCCAGCCAGGCGACGAGGGCCAGCATCACCAGCCCGAGCGCCGGCGTGGTCGCGGGCCACAGCAGCGAGGCGGTGATCGCGGTGACCAGCGCTGCGGCGAGGGCCAGCAGGGTGGCTCCGGCCGCGGGGCCCATCGCGATGCGGGCCAGCTCGAGGCGCTCGCCGGCGATGGTGAGGACGACGAAGCCGACGAGCCACGGCAGCAGCGCGGGTACGGCGAGGCCGCCGAGCCACAGCGTGGCCGCGCCGACCGCGACGACGGCACCGAGCGCCTGGACCAGGACCGCGTCGTCGCGCTGCCGTCGCCACAGCGGCACGTAGACCGCCGTCAGGCCGGCCGCGCCGGCGACGAGCAGCGCCTTGCCCACCTCCACGGGGGCGGGAGTCACCAGCGCGACGGCCCCGGCGCCCAGGAGGGCGGGGGCGAGGAAGCCGGGGCGCCGGCCGAGGGCGACCGCGCGCTCGAGGGCGATCAGGGTGCCGACGAAGCCGAGCACGAGCAGCATCCCGTGCACGTCGGGCAGCCGCTCGGCCGAGGCGGGGGCGGGGAGGCCGAGCAGCATCAGCGCCGCGTCGAGGCCGGCCAGCAGCGCCAGGCCCGCCGGGAGCAGCAGGCCGAGCCGGCGGGGGAGGGCCGGACGCGAGCCGTCGGCGGGCCGGGCCGGGCGGGACACCGCCGGCGCCGTGGTCGGGGCTGGTGCGCTCATCGGGGCCTCGGGGTGTGCAGGTGGAGCCGGCAGGCGCCCGGCTCGGAGAAGGGTGCGAGGTCGGTGCGGCTGCTGTCGGCGCCGTACTCGTCGAGGGCGCCGCGGACGATGCCGAGGTGCACCCCGCAGACGACGTCGGGGAACTCCTTGGCGGCGTCGAGCAGCGGGCACCGGGTGAGCCGGGCGGTGGTGGCCCGGGCGTCGGCCTCGGGGGCGAACCCCACCCCGTCGAGGATGTCGATGATCTTGTGCCGGGCGGCGACCTCGCCCGGGCCGTCCGGGTCGCCGGAGCTGCGGGCGAGCGAGTGGCCCCACGCCTGGCCGGCCAGCACCGCGTCCTCGCCGGGGTTGTCGCTGGTGCGGTGGATGTGCGCGGCGAGGGTCGCCGCCAGCCCGGCGTACTCCGACCCCCCGCCGGCGGAGGCGTCGGTGGCCTCGTAGAGCCAGGCCGGACGGCCGCGGCCGGAGGGGGTCGCGCGCACCCGCCGCGCCAGCCCGCGGGCCACGAGGCCGTCGAGGTGCTCGCGCAGGGTGTTGGCGTGCAGGTCGGTCGCACTCTCGAGCGCGGCGACCGTGACCGGTCCCGCCTGGTCGCGCAGGGCGTCGAGGACGGCGGCGCGCGACGCCGACAGCGGCCGGCCCGCGCGCACCGGCTCGGCCGGGCGCGGACCCAGCTCGGCGGCCGGGTTGGCGGGAATATTTTTCACGGTGTTTACTGTAATAAATAACGAGCAGGGTCGGCAAGCCGAACGGCCCGACGAGCAGGTGGCGTCCGCCACCCCAGGGAGGAACCACATGAACACGGTCGTGATCGCGTCCACCGAGGCGGACGCCCGGGCCGCCGAGGCGGTCGAGCAGCACCACGCGCAGATGGCCGGCGAGCTGGCCCTGCGCACGGAGGCGCTGCTCGCGGCGGCGTCGGCGCACGACGAGAACCGGGCTGCCGAGGCCCTGGCGGCGCTGGTGCAGTGGACCACGCATGAGCTGGTGCCCCACGCGCTGGCCGAGGAGAAGGCGATGTATCCCGCGGCCCAGGCGCGGCCCGAGGGCCGGCTGCTCGTCGAGGGGATGCTCGGCGAGCACCAGGTGGTGACCGCGCTCGTCGAGGAGCTTTCGTCCGCGACCGATCCGGTGCGCGCCGCCGCCGCGGCCCGCGCCCTCAAGGTGGTCTTCGACGCCCACCTGGCCAAGGAGAACGAGCTGGTGCTGCCGGTGCTGGTCAGCGCCCCCGACGTCTCAGTCGCGGAGCTGCTCGGCGGCATGCACGAGCTGCTGGGCGGGCACGAGCACGGCGAGGACCACGCGGAGGCCGACCACGCCGAGGCCGGGCACGGGCAGGCCGGCGGCCACAGCTGCGGCTGCGGCGAGGTCGACGGCCCGGGCTACCCCGAGCTCGACGCGCGCGCGGTCCCGCACGCGATCCGGCACGCCACGATCTTCGGCGCACTCGACGCGGTGCAGCCCGGCGGCGGGATGGTCCTCGTCGCGCCGCACGACCCGCTCCCGCTGCTGTCCCAGATCGAGCAGCGCTCGCCCGGCGAGTTCACGGTCAGCTACATCGAGCGCGGGCCCGAGGCCTGGCGCCTGCAGCTGGTACGTCGTACCGCCTCCTGATCCCGCCCCCCGGGAAGACGACGCCCCCGCGAGCTCGGCTCGCGGGGGCGTCGTGTCGTCGTCGGCGGGTCGCCTACTTCCAGCGCTCGGAGGCGGGCGTGAACTCGAGCTGCCGGGCTCCGGTGTAGATCTGCTTGGGGCGGGCAATCTTCTGCTCGGGGTCCTGGACCAGCTCGAGCCACTGCGCGAGCCAGCCGGGGGTGCGGCCGATCGCGAACAGCACGGTGAACATCTCCGGCGGGAACTGCAGCGCCTCGTAGATGAGGCCGGAGTAGAAGTCCACGTTGGGGTAGAGCTTGCGCTTGACGAAGTACTCGTCCTCGAGCGCGATCTTCTCCAGCTCCAGGGCGATCTTGAGCAGAGGTTTGACCCCGGTGACCTCGAAGACGTCGTCGGCAGCCTTCTTGATGATCTTGGCGCGCGGGTCGTAGTTCTTGTAGACCCGGTGGCCGAAGCCCATCAGCTTCTCCTTGCCGTTCTTCACCCCCTCGATGAACTCGGGGATCTTCTCGACCGAGCCGATGCGGCGCAGCATCCGCAGCACTGCCTCGTTGGCGCCGCCGTGCAGCGGGCCGAACAGCGCGGCCACGCCGGCGGAGACCGCGGAGTAGGGGTCGACCTGGGTGGAGCCCACGGAGCGGACCGCGTTGGTGGAGGCGTTCTGCTCGTGGTCGGCGTGCAGGATGAACAGCACGTCGAGGGCCCGGACCAGCCGCTCGTCGGCCTCGAACTTCTTCTCGCTCATCTTGAACAGCATCGCGAGGAAGTTCGCGGTGTAGCTCAGGTCGTTGTCCGGGTAGACGTAGGGCTTGCCCTGCGCGTTGCGGAAGGCCCAGGCGCCGAGCGTCGGCATCTTGGCGATCAGCCGGACGATCTGCATGTGCCGGTTGTCGGCGTCGGAGATGTTGCGCGACTCGGGGTAGAACGTCGAGAGCGCGCCGACAGAGGCCATCAGGATGCCCATCGGGTGGGCGTCGTAGCGGAAGCCCTCCATGAAGCCCTTGACGTTCTCGTGCACGAAGGTGTGGTAGGTCACCTCGTGCACCCAGGAGTCGTACTGCTCCTTGGTGGGCAGCTCGCCGTGGATCAGCAGGTAGGCCACCTCGAGGAAGGTGGACTTCTCCGCCAGCTGCTCGATGGGGTACCCGCGGTACTCCAAGATGCCCTTGTCGCCGTCGATGAAGGTGACCGCGCTGCGGCAGGAGGCGGTGTTGACGAAGCCGGGGTCGTAGACCGCCAGGCCGGGGGACTCCTCGTCGACCCGGATCTTGCCGAGGTCGGCGGCCTTGACCGTGCCGTCGAGGATGGGGACGTCGTACTCCACGCCGGTCCGGTTGTCCCGGACGGTGAGGGTGTCGTGCTGGGTGCTGGAAGCAGTGGCCGCGTCGGTCACGTGGGCTCCTCGCTCGTGAAGGGGAACCGGCTCGCCTGGCTGCACCGGTGGGTGCAGATGCGCCGGGTGCTCGTCGTTCGAACTGTGCTTGAGTACCGGCTAACTTATGCCCGAACCGCGGGCAAGGTGAAACCGGCCCCGTTTTGACCTGCGGGACACGCCGCCGGTATTCTTGACGGTCGCGGCTCTTGACGTGTGGAACCCGTGCGCCCTAGGCGCTCCTCCGGGTCAGTACACGTGCGCCGCCCGGCCCGTCCCTCGGGCCATGCCAGAGCAAACCGAATTCGATCAGAAGGCAAATGACCGTGCGTACGTACAGCCCGAAGCCCGCTGACATCCAGCGCGAGTGGCACGTCATCGACGCCACCGACGTGGTGCTCGGACGCCTCGCCGTCCAGACCGCGACGCTGCTTCGCGGCAAGCACAAGCCCACCTTCGCCCCGCACGTCGACGGCGGTGACTTCGTCATCATCGTCAACGCCGACAAGGTCGCGCTGTCCGGCGACAAGCTGACGTCGAAGATGGCCTACCGCCACTCCGGCTACCCGGGCGGCCTCTCGGCCACGCCCTTCGGCGAGCTGCTGGAGAAGGACCCGCGCCGGGCGATCGAGAAGGCGGTGTGGGGCATGCTCCCCAAGAACCGTCTCGGCCGCCAGATGCTGAAGAAGCTCAAGGTCTACGCGGGCCCCAACCACCCGCACCAGGCCCAGAAGGCCCAGCCGTTCGAGATCACCCAGGTCTCCCAGTAACACTTTTCAGAAGTCGAAACGCGAGCGAGGAACATCCGTGACTGATAGCACCGTGGCCCCCGACGAGGTCGAGGAGACCTACGAGGCCAACGAGCAGGGCGTGGCGTACAGCTCCGAGAGCGCCCCGTCCGAGGACGCTCCGGCCCGTCCGGCGACGATCGCCCCGGCGAACGCGACCGGTCGCCGCAAGGAGGCCGTGGCGCGGGTCCGTCTCGTCCCGGGCACCGGGCAGTGGACCGTCAACGGCCGCACGCTCGAGTCGTACTTCCCGAACAAGCTGCACCAGCAGGTCGTGAACGAGCCCTTCGTCAACACCGACCTGGTGGGCCGCTTCGACGTGATCGCCCGCATCCACGGCGGCGGCATCACCGGCCAGGCCGGCGCGCTGCGTCTCGGAGTGGCCCGTGCGCTCAACGCGGTCGACGTCGAGGCCAACCGTCCGTCCCTGAAGAAGGCCGGCCTGCTCACCCGTGACGCCCGCGTCATCGAGCGCAAGAAGGCCGGTCTGAAGAAGGCCCGCAAGGCTCCGCAGTACAGCAAGCGCTGACGCGCGGCACATGGGCCGCATCTTCGGCACGGACGGGGTCCGGGGGGTCGCGAACACCACGCTGACCGCCGAGCTCGCGCTCGACCTGTCCGTGGCCGCGGCGCACGTCCTCGGCGAGGCCGGCATCTTCGACGCCCACGTGGGTCGAGGGGGCCGGCCTCGTGCCGTTGTCGGGCGCGACACCCGGATCTCCGGGCAGTTACTGGAGGCCGCCGTGGTCGCCGGGCTGGCCTCCGCCGGCGTCGACGTGCTGCTGCTCGGCGTGCTGCCGACCCCCGGCGTCGCCTACCTCACGGGGTCGCTCGACGTCGACCTCGGTGTCATGATCTCCGCCAGCCACAACCCGATGCCCGACAACGGCATCAAGTTCCTGGCCCGCGGCGGCGTGAAGCTCGACGACGCCCTCGAGACCGCGATCGAGGACCGGCTGCGCGAGCCGTGGGAGCGGCCCACCGGCGCCGACGTCGGCCGGGTGGAGACCTACGAGGCGGCCGTCGCCGACTACGTAAGGCACCTCGTCTCGACGGTCACCACACCGCTCGCCGGGATCAAGGTCGTGCTCGACTGCGCCCACGGCGCCGCCTCGGAGGCGGGGCCGCGCGCGCTCGCCGAGGCCGGCGCGGAGGTCGTCACGATCTGCGCAGAACCCGACGGCGTCAACATCAACGAGGGCTGCGGCTCCACCCACCTCGACGTGCTGCGCGCGGCCGTCCTCGAGCACGGCGCCGACGTCGGGTTCGCCCTGGACGGCGACGCGGACCGCTGCCTGGCGGTCGACCACGAGGGCACGGTCGTCGACGGCGACCAGATCCTCGCGGTGCTCGCGCTGTCCATGCGCGACGCCGGCACGCTGCCCCACGACACCGTGGTGGCCACGGTGATGAGCAACCTGGGCTTCGTCAACGCGCTCAAGGCACAGGACGTGCGCGTCCTGCAGACCCGGGTCGGCGACCGCTACGTGCTCGAGGCGATGAACGCCCAGGGCTACGCGCTGGGCGGCGAGCAGTCCGGCCACGTGATCATGAGCGACCACGCCACCACCGGCGACGGGATCCTCACCGCGCTCCACGTGCTCGCCCGGATGGCGGACTGCCGGCAGCCGCTGAAGGACCTCGCCGCGGTGATGACCCGGCTGCCGCAGATCCTGGTCAACGTGCCCGGCGTCGACAAGAACCGCACCGACGACCTCGAGCTCGCCGCCGCGGTGGCCGAGGCCGAGGACGAGCTGGGCGACTCCGGCCGGGTGCTGCTGCGCCCGTCGGGCACCGAGCCGCTCGTGCGGGTCATGGTCGAGGCGGCCACCGCCGAGCAGGCGCAGCAGGTCGCGGACCGCCTGGCCGACGTCGTACGGCGCCGCCTCGCCCTGAGCTGAGCCTCCGCCCGATCGGTTGGGCCCGGGATTGGGCCCGGGGGCCCTGGTCGGACGGCCCACGGTGCCCGACGGTGGACCGGTGCCGACCCGCGTCCACCCCGCAGCCTCTCTCCGCGACCAGCGCGGACAGGGCACGCTGGAGTACGTCGGGATCGTCGTCGTCGCGGCGCTGCTCGTCGCCGCCGTGGTGCTCACCGACACGGGGGCGCGGGTCCGCACCGCGATCGGCTGCGAGGTCCGCAGCATCGTCACGCAGGCCGGCTCCTGCGGCACCGACGGGACCCCCACGACGTACGACGCGTCCGGTGGCGTGGGTGGCGCCGACGGCCCGGTGGGGGCGACCCGGCCTGGCGACGGCGGCGGTCACGGGACGCCCACCGGCTGGGACAACGCCACCGTGCCGGCCTCGGACCCGGTCGACGCGGAGACGGTCGACGACGCGGTCGACCTGTTCGAGGACAAGCTCGACGGCGGCTGGAACGGCGTGCGCAGCGGCGAGCTCTCCGACATCTCCGACATGCTCGAGGGCCTCTCCGGTCCGGAGCTGGACGCGGTGATCGCCTCGATGAGCGACGACGAGCTGCGGCACTGGGTCGACGAGCTCGACGACGGGATGTGGGGCTCCGGCTGGGACCGGGAGCGGCGGCGCGAGCTGTGGAACATGATCGCCGCCAAGGCGTCGGCCGCCACCATGGCCCGGCTCGACGAGTTCACCGACGAGGTGCAGCCGGAGTTCGGCTCGGTCGGCGGCGACGACGCCCGCGACGACCCGAACAGCCCGGTGCACGACGCGACGTACACCCAGGTCCCGCACGAGCTGTTCGCCGGCGACCCCGACGACCCGGACGAGCCGGCGGTCGACCCGACCGACCTCGACCAGGGCATGATCGGTGACTGCTGGTTGATCGCGAGCATCGGCGCGATCGCGCAGGGCGACCCGGAGCTGATCGAGCGGATGATCCGGGCCAACCCCAACGGCACCTACACCGTGACGCTGCACGATGGCGACCGGGCCGTGGACGTCACCGTGACCCCGGACATCCCGACGGTCGACGGCGACCCGCTGTTCGCCGACAACCCGGCCACCAGCGACGCCGGCGAGGGCACCTATGAGCTGTGGCCCCACTTGGTCGAGAAGGCGGCCGCCCAGTACTACGGCGACTACGCCGACCTCGAGGGGGACTGGCCGTCGAAGGCGCTGGAGCTGCTCAGCGGCCGCGACGTGCACACCTACGACGACGACTGGTTCGGCCTCGACGACGTCGACGCGCCCTCGGCGAGCGAGATGGACGAGCTGCTCGACGGCGGCGGCGCGGTGCTCGTGTCCACCGCGCACGACGACCGCACGCCGCTCTACGAGGACGACACCATCGTGCAGGGCCACGCCTACTATGTGCAGGACGTGGACCCCGACAAGGGCACTGTCACGATCGTCAACCCGTGGGGCCTCGACAGCTACCCGCCCATCACCATG
>JBQCEF010000480.1:0-2104 GCA_051960495.1 Nocardioides sp.
CCTCGGACATGTACGGCGGGACGGTGACGGCCGAGCGGCGGTCGAGCGGGCCGCCCGAGCCGGTGGCGACCCACCAGGCGAGCCCGGCGACCGGCGCGAGCAGCGCGAGCACGACCAGCGCCGCCCCGACCGGCTGGCGCCAGCCGCACGAGACGCCGGTGAGCAGGGCCCGCACGCCCGCGCCGGCGATCGCGGCTGCGGTGACCGCGGCCGCCTGCGCGAGCAGCAGCGGGAGGCCGAGCCACACCGGTTGGGAGACCTGCGACGTCGCCGGGGTCACGGCCACCCCGCTGAGCACGGACGCGGCGACCAGGCCGAGGACCACCACGACCCAGGCGCGCAGCACGCGGGGCCTCGTGTCGGTGCGGAGCAGCGCGGCAAGCGCCGCGAGCAGGACGCCCAGGCCGAGCCACCACGGCGCCCCCTGCTTCGCGGGACGGCCGAAGAGCACGTCGAGGCGGCCGAGGGCCCGGGTCCACCCCGGCGCGGGGAGCCCGGCCTCGAACAGCCAGGCGCCGAGCCCGCGCTCGCCCCACACCGCCACGCTCCAGGGCAGCAGCAGCACGAAGGCGACCACCACCGGGACCAGCACCGGCCACCAGACCTCGCGCCGGACCCACCGGCCGCGGTCCGTCGCCAGCCCAGTGAGCAGCACGACCAGGGTAAGCGCGGCAGCCAGCACCAGCCCGAGCGGCGCGAACGCAGCAAGCAGGGCGAGCCACAACGCGGTGCGCCAGGCCGCGCGGACCCGCCGGTCCTGGGTCTCGGTCGGCGCGAGGAAGAGGGCGGCATGGGCCAGCCACGGCAGGACCAGCGCGGCCACGACCGTGCCGAGCCGCCCCTGCTGCACGGTGCCCATGAGGACCGGCAGCAGCCCGTAGGCGGCGCCTCCCCACATCGCGGCCGGCCGCGACCCGGTGACCCGGCGCAGGAACCGGAAGCCTCCGTAGGCCGCCACCGGGACCGCGAACAGGAACACGAGGTCGACCACGACCCAGGCCTTGCCCAGGAGCAGCGTGCCGACCAGAGCGAGCGGCAGCAGGTACGACGCAGCCGGGGCGGACGAGCCGGTGCCGAGGTCGTGCGACGACGCCAGGTAGGTGCGCCACCACTCGAGCGCGCTCCCCGGAGCCGGCAGCAGCGCACCGCCCGAGAGCACGCCCGAGCCGACCAGGCCGCGAGCCGCGGCGAACGCGGCCACGACCAGGACCGCGAACACCCCGACCACGGGGCTGGACAGGGCACGGGCGAGCAGGCCGGTGTCGGCCGGGAGGTTCTGTGCCTCGGCCGGGACCGGTCCGGTCTCGGTCTCGCCGCCCCGGGCCGCGCGCCGGGCGGCGCTGATGTCGCCGGCCTGGTGGGCCACCGCGGTGGCCAGGTCACTCACGAAGTCGAGGCCGTGGCGGTAGGGCAACCACGGCGGCGCCAGCAGGTGCCGCACGTCGCGGTGCGCGAGTCGGGCCGACGCGCGCCGTCGCCGGCGGCCCGACAGCACGCGCCACGGCCGGCCGTAGACACGGGCCACGGCGACCAGCTCGTCGAGCGCCTCGCCCGGCGAGCGGACCAGCAGGAACCCCAGCGCGCGCAGCAGGCTCCCGAGCAGGAGCCGCACGACGCTGACCGGCAGCAGCGCGGCCGAGCCGTTCACCAGGAGCGTGTAGAGGGCGGCCTCCCGCTCGCCGCGCCGGAAGTGGCGCCCGGTGAGCGGGGCCTTGCGCACGCCGCGGTGGGCCGCCTCGACGTGGAAGAGCACGGCATCGGGCACGACGAGAGTCCGGTGGCCGGCACGGGCGGCCCGCCAGCCGAAGTCGAGGTCGTTGCCGAAGAGCGGGAGCCGCCGGTCGAAGCCGAGCGACGCGAGCACCGACCGGCGCACCAGCATCCCCGCGGTGTTGACCGCGAGGACCTCGCGCGCCTGGTCGTGCTGGCCCTGGTCGTACTCGCCGCGCTCGAGACCGGTCTCGCGGCGACCGGTCCCGGTGAGCGTGACACCGACCTCGAGCAGCCGCTTCAGGGAGGGCCACTCGCGCAGCTTGGGGCCCAGGACGTCGGCCCGTGGGTCGTCCGCGGCCGCCTCGAGCAGACGCTCGAGGGCGTCGGGCGC
>JBQCEF010000481.1:0-6739 GCA_051960495.1 Nocardioides sp.
CGTTCGTCTCACTCCTCCGGCGGCTCGTCGAGCGCGAGCTCGGTGTAGGCGCCGACGAGGAACTCGCCGTTGGTGCGGACCGTCACCGGTTGCAGTCCCACCGGACGTCCCTCGGAGTAGGTGACCAGGGTGACCTCGGCGTCGCGACGCAGCTTGGAGCCGATCGCCAGCGCGTACGCCGCCCCGCCGGTCGTGCCGTTCGTGTAGGAGTAGCCGGTGCGGTTGTTCTCACCGACGACCTGCGTCGGCCCGACCTGCAGGTGCAGGTGTCCCGCCAGCACGAGGTCCACGCAGCCGCGCTCGAGCGCGATGCGACCCGAGTTGGCGTCGTGCACCAGCAGCGTGGAGACCCGGTCGCCGTCGGCGTCGTGCTCGCAGGCGAGGTCGGCGATGAGGTTCTGCTGGTCGGCGAAGGAGACGCCGCGCTCGTCGCGCCAGCTGCCGAGGCCGCTGCTGCGCACGTCGCTCGCGCCGAGCAGCCGGATGCCGTCCGGCCCGTCCACGACGTCCCCGGAGAGCGTCGTGAAACCCAGCCGGTCGAGGTGCTCGGGGACGAAGTCGCCGTTGTCGTGGTTCCCCGCCACCGCGAACCGGTCGTCGTAGTCGGCGAACGCACGGTCCAGCGACTCCAGGCTGAACCCCTCCCAGGAGCTCCCGGTGGAGGTGTCGTCGCCGGCGTCGAGCAGGAACGTGGCGCCACCCGCGTCCGCCACGGCGCGAGCCACCTTGTCCATGCCGATGTTGTCGTGCCGGTCGCTGACCAGCAGCCCGACCACCTCGTCCTCACCGGGCCGGCGGAGCTGGTCGGCCAGCGCCGGCGCCTGCTCGGCCAGGTCGCGGTAGAACGTCAGGCTCTTGCGGTACGACGAGACCGCGCTGTCGACGAGCCGCCGGGTGCCCGAGGAGATGAGCCCGGACTCGACCTCGATGTGGGCCGCCTCGGCCGGGACCGCGACCTCGGGAAGCGCCTCCGGGAGCGGCTGCCAGGTCTCGACTCCCACCTGCGGCTCGTCGTCGCGCACGAGCACGAGCGCGGTGGCGACGACGGCCAGCGCCACGACGGCCCCGGCGGCGACCCGGGGCGAGAGCGGGTGGGCGATCTGGATCCATCGCTCGCGGCCGACGAGCAGGACCAGCCCCGGCGCGGCGAGCCCGAGCAGGCCGCCGAGCAAGGCGCTGTCCTGGGCCAGGTCGAGCACGGTGGCGCGCACCTTGGCGATCTGGCCCTCGGGCTGGCTGGCGATGAACGCGTAGCGCTCGATCAGCGCGTCGTAGCTCTTGAGCTCTGTGGCGCCCAGGTCGATGGAGGCGCCGATCCGGGCGCCGGTGGGGACCCGGAAGTTCGGGATGTAGGGGCCGAGGTCGAGGGTCGCGTAGCCGTCGAGGGTGGGGTGCACGACCGCGTCGTGGCCGGCGACGACCGTGTTGCGGGATCCGGTGAGGAACAGCAGGACGGTGAGGGGGGCGGCGACCAGCAGCCACAGCGCGGCGAGCTCCAGAACGTGTCGACGCCGTCTCATCGAGGTCGAGGATAGGCGGTGAGGCCCACGGGGCCGAGGACGTGCCGCGGGTGGCCCCGAACCCCTTGCTTTCGTTGCACAACTACGCAAGAGTGCCGATGATCTTTACCGCTGATTCCGAGCCGTGCAGAGCCCGTCTGGTCCGCGATGCCCGGTTTTCGCGGCATGAAACCGGCCATCAGAGCGCTGGACGCATTATCACGGATGCCTGGCGGCCGTGTCCACGTTTTCGCGGTTTTGCAGAAACATGCAGTGCACAATGCTGCGGCCTGCTTTTGTGGCCTGTGCGGCCTCCTGTGACAGACACTGGAGGTCCGGCGGGCGACCGCCACACCCTGGGACGACAACACGAGGTAGTCACATGCTGAAGAATCGCACCGTTGCGAAGCTCCTCGCCGCCACCTTCGTGGTCAGCGGCGTGTTCATGGCCGCGTCCGCGCCGGCGCAGGCGCAGGACTCCGGTTGGAACGGCACGCGCATCGCCCCGACCATGGACGGGCACGGCCGCTCCGGCAAGTAGTCCCCCACAAACGCGTTCAGCTCACTCCCCCCCGGGCTGGAACGCCACAGAGGTCGAGACAAGGACGAACGAGTCGTCCCCCCCGGCAGTTCGCCCCAGCGCCATCCCCCCCGGCCGGTCTCGACCGCACAGCGAGGGCAGTCCACCTCACGGTGGCTGCCCTTGCTGCATTGCCGGATCAGGCGTCCGGGTCCTCGGAGCCGCCCGGGTCCGGCGGCGCCTCGCCCACGGCGGGTGAGCGGTCGGGACCGCCCATCGCGTAGCCCAGCTGGAACCGGGTCTGCACGCCGTACTCGTCCTTGAGCGCCGCGATGTAGCCGGCGTAGGTGCGCGTGCTCACCCCCAGCCGTTTCGCGCTGGCGGGGTCGCTGTGGCCCTCCACCAGCAGCCGGATCGTCATTGCCCGCACGTCGTCGGCGATGTGGCGCTCGGCCTGGGTGCCCACGACCTTGAACGGCTGGGCGCGCTCCCAGGCCCGCTCGAAGATGTCCACGAGGTAGGCGATGAGCGACTTCTCGTGGATCGCGATGGCGACGTGATGGTTGTCGGAGGCGGGCACGATCGCGACCTGGCGGTCGCAGACGATGAGGCGACGGAAGAACTCGTCGAGCGTGCGGACCTCGGCGCCGTGCGAGGTGATGTCCGCGACGTACTCCCGGGTGGCGGGGCTGTGCCGCGCCGAGTGCTGGTAGAGCGTGCGCATCCGGGCGCCGCGGGCGAGCAGCTTCACGTCGCGGTCCTCGGCCACCGCGAGCGTGCTCGCGGGCCGGCGGCCGTGTGGCTGGGCGGTGAGCATCTCCTGCCGGGTGTCGTTGACGGCGGCGGCGATGAAGTTGTTGATGTTGTCCAGTCCGTGGATCTCGGTGATCGGGCTGACCGTGGCCCGCGGCGAGGTGCGGAACACCTGGCCGAGGTCGCTGAACACATCGGCCCACCGGGAGGACTCGGTGAGCAGGTCGGCGCCCTGCTGTCCCAGCGGGACGACGATCTGCGCCTGCACCGCCGAGGGGTCCATCGGGTAGTAGCGGTTGCTGGCCTCGTCGTGGCGCAGCAAGCCGATGTCGAGCAGCAGGTCGACCGCCGCCACGAGCCCGTTGTCGAACAGCCGGGGATCGTCGGCGGGGAGGGAGCCGTGGGCTACCGCGTTGCTGTAGACGCGGGTCGCCGCGGTCTCCAGCAGGTGTCGTTCTTCGGGACCGTAGCTACCTCGGGGCACAGGCTTCCTTAACCGTCACGGGCGAAAGTATGCCCCACGCCACAACGACGAAGGCCCCGCCCGTCACCCGGGCGGGGCCTTCCTCGGTCGTGCTGGGTCAGGCGCCGAGCCGCGCCTTGAGGCCGTCGAGCTCGGTCCAGAGAACCGCGGGAAGGTCCTCGCCGAACTTCTCGAACCACTCGGTGATCTGCGGGATCTCGGCCTTCCACTCCTCGTCGTCGTCCTCGAGAGCGGCGGCGTGCTGCTCCTCGGTCATGTCCAGGGCGTCGGTGTCGAGCGCGGCCGCCGTCGGCACGTGGCCGATCGGGGTCTCGACCGCCTCGGCCTGACCGTCGATCCGCTCCACGATCCACTTCAGGACCCGGCTGTTCTCGCCGAACCCGGGCCAGAGGAAGTTGTCGTCCTCGTCGCGGCGGAACCAGTTGACGTAGAAGATCTTGGGCAGCTTCGCGGCGTCGTTGTCCTTGCCGACGGTGATCCAGTGGTTGAAGTAGTCACCGGCGTTGTAGCCGATGAACGGCAGCATCGCCATCGGGTCGCGGCGCACGACGCCGACCGCACCCGTCGCGGCCGCGGTGGTCTCCGAGGAGAGCGTGGCGCCCATGAACGTGCCGTGGGTCCAGTCCCGGGCCTCGGTGACGAGCGGGATGGTGGTCTTGCGCCGGCCACCGAACAGGATCGCGTCGATCGGCACACCCTGGGGGTCGTCGTACTCCGGCGCGAGGATCGGGCACTGCTTGATCGGCGTGCAGTAGCGGCTGTTGGGGTGGCTGGAGAGCTCCGCGCTGTCCGGGGTCCAGTCGTTGCCCTTCCACGACCTGGCGTGGGCCGGCTGGTTCTCCATGCCCTCCCACCAGATGTCGCCGTCGTCGGTCAGCGCCACGTTGGTGAACACCGAGTTGCCGATGTCGATGGTGCGCATCGCGTTGGGGTTGGTCTTCTCGTTGGTGCCCGGCGCGACACCGAAGAACCCGAACTCGGGGTTCACGGCGTAGAGCTTGCCGTCGGCACCGATGCGCATCCAGGCGATGTCGTCGCCGAGGGTCTCCACCTTCCAGCCCGGGATGGTGGGGGCCAGCATGGCGAGGTTGGTCTTGCCGCAGGCGCTCGGGAACGCGGCGGCGACGTACTTCACGACACCCTCGGGCGAGGTGAGCTTGAGGATCAGCATGTGCTCGGCGAGCCAGCCCTCGTCGCGGGCCATGACGCTGGCGATCCGAAGCGCGTAGCACTTCTTGCCCAGCAGCGCGTTGCCGCCGTAGCCGGAGCCGTAGGACCAGATCGCGCGCTCCTCGGGGAACTGCACGATGTACTTCACGTCGTTGCACGGCCAGGGCACGTCCTTCTGGCCCGGCTCGAGCGGCATGCCGACCGAGTGCAGCGCCGGAACGAAGTCGGCGTTGGTCTCCTCCATCTTGCGCAGCACGCTGGTGCCCATGCGGGCCATCACGCGCATGGAGACGACGACGTAGGCCGAGTCGGTGATCTCCACGCCGAACATGGGGTGCTCGGCCTCGAGGTGACCCATCACGAACGGGACGACGTACATCGTCCGGCCCCGCATCGAGCCCCGGTAGAGATCGGTCATGATCTCCTTCATCTCACCCGGGTCCATCCAGTTGTTCGTCGGACCCGCGTCCTTCTCGTCCACCGAGCAGATGAAGGTGCGGTCCTCGACGCGGGCGACGTCCGTCGGGTCGGACTGCGCGAGGAAGGAGTTCGGCTTCTTGTCCGGGTTGAGCCGGGTGAAGGTGCCGGACCCGACCAGGAGGTTGGTCAGCTGCTCCCACTCGGCGTCGTCGCCGGTGCACCAGTGGACCTGGTCGGGCTGGGTGAGCTCGGCGATCTCGGTGACCCAGCTGAGGATGCCCTCGTGGGTCGTCGGGCTCGGGGACGTGGTGGTGTCGGTCGTCATACCAACGGTTCCTCTCGCGCAAGCCCGTCGTCGGTGAACGACGACGGCCGCCGACGGGTCGGCGGTGGGTCGGGGAGTGTTTCAGTTATGAGATCGCCGCACCGTTGCGGTGATTTGCGTCGCGGTACCCCGGCGAGCCGCTTCGATGCCGGAGGGCTTCGGGGCCGGTGCTAGTGAATGTACTCACAAGATCTCGGGCCCGGCCATTGGATCGATCCAGGGTGTGACCGGGGTCTCAGACGCCTACGCCAGTTGACGGTTGTGCCTTCGGAGAGGCCTTCGAGCAGATGTCGATTTCGTCCCGGGACAGGCCGCACGCTAAAGTGTGCGAGGCCGTGCACAGCGCGGCCGTGCGCCCGTAGCTCAACGGATAGAGCATCTGACTACGGATCAGAAGGTTAGGGGTTCGAATCCCTTCGGGCGCGCTTTGTGATCTCAGCCGAGATCGACGAGAGGCCGGACCCAGTCGTGGGTCCGGCCCTTCGTGCTTCTGTGCCACTACGCTCACGCCGGCGCGGCGGTGGGCAACGCACCGATCTGGGACAGGATCGTGAAGAGGTCGCAGTACTGCGTGACCTCGACGATCTTCCCGTCACTGACCCGGACCAGGTCCCAGGCAGCGAATTTCACCCGGCGGCCGCTGGCCGGCACGCCGGCGAAGTCGGCGCGATGGGTCGCGGTGTAGGAGACCCAGGTGCTGACCAGGTCGCCCTCCTGGACCAGGTGCCGGATCTCGGCGGTGAGGTCGGGGAAAGGCTGGAGGAACGAGGCAACGGACTGCTTCAGGTCGGCGAGGTCCGCGCCGGCTCCCGCGTGCCCCCGCAGGTCGGGGGAGCAGACCTCGCCGAGCCTCTCGGGGGACCCGCTGTTGACGATCTCGTAGAACTGCCGGACGACTGCCTTCTCGGTGGTCTCCATCATGTCCTCCTCGGGACGGAAGGTTGGTGTGTCTCGACCTTGCGCCGTCGGAGGCCGGTCGAGCATGGGGAACGCTCCCTATGTCGTTGCCCGGGTGCTCGCCCTCGTGGCGGCCCGCGCCGCGGGGTGCAGCAGGGCGTAGGCCGCAGCCTCGGTCCGGCTGCGCACGCCGAGCTTGGTCAGCACGTTGCTGACGTGGTTGCCCGCGGTCTTGACGCTGATGAACAGCCGCTCGGCGATCTCGGCGTTGGACATGCCCGCGACGACCAGGTCCAGCACCTGCTGCTCGCGTCGACTCAGCACGGCGCCGTCTCGCGGTCCGGTGCGCCCCCTCACGCCCAGTCCGCGCAGGAACGCGGCGGCGCGGTCGGCCTCAGCCGTGGCTCCCAGCCGGTCGAACGACTGCAGGGCACTCCTTGCCTCGGTCACCGCCAGGCCCCGGTCCCGGTCGACCAACGACTGTGCGAGTGCCAACCGCGCGCGGCAGGCGGCCAACGGCGCCCCGCACTGCGCGAACGAGCGCGCGGCCGTCCGCAGCCGCTCCGATGCGTCCGAGACGTCCCGCGCGAGCAGGACCTTGCCCACGGCGAAGTCGAGCTGGGCCCGGTGCAGTGCGGTCCCGGTCGCGTCCGCGACGGCGGCTATCTCCT
>JBQCEF010000482.1:0-2338 GCA_051960495.1 Nocardioides sp.
CGGCCTGCGCGACCGGGTCCAGGCCGCGATCCTCGCTCACGAGTCCGGGCTCGTGTGAGGGCTCAGCCGGCGGTGCGGCCGACCACGTAGAGCCGCTCGGTGGTCTCGCCGCGGGCGGCGACGGGTCCGCGGAGGTACCACTCGACGTCGACGAGCCCGGCCGACTCGACGAGACCCACGATGAAGCCCGGGTCGTGCCGCACGATGTCGAGGTCCACCTCGTGCCCGAACCACTCGTCCGCGTGCCGGGTCTCCTCCCCGGCGTGCAGCGCGAGGACCAGCAAGCCACCGGGGGCCAGCGGACGGGCCAGCGCGGCGAGCGCGGCCGGGAGCTCCGAGGCGGCGAGGTGGATGAGCGAGTACCACGCCAGTACGGCCGACCACGCCGCGCTTGTCGCGGGGCGGCTGAGCCTGCGCAGGTCCCCGACCTCGAAGTTCACGCCGGGGAAGCGCCGGCGAGCCTCGTCGACCATCGCCCGTGACAGGTCGATGCCGGTGGCCGCGGCGCCGGCCGCGGCCAGGTAGGCGGTGACGTGCCCGGGACCCGAGCCGACCTCCACGACCGGCCCGCCGGCGGCATGTGCGACGACCCGGTCGAGCAGCCAGCGCTCGAACGGCAGGCCGGCGAGCTCGCCGGTGAGCGCGTCGGCGTAGTCGGCGGCGATCGCGTCGTACGACGCCCGCACCCGGGCATCGCGCTCCTCCGCCCCACCGGCGATGACCGCGTCCCGGTCGACCGCGGCCTGCCTGGCGGGCGCCTCCTCGGCCTGGGGCACGGGCCCGAGCAGGTGCACCCAGCGTCGGTCCTGCTGGCCGGGACGCCGCTCGAGCTCGCGCACGAGCGGCTCAGGTCGCTCCGCCATGCGGCGCAGGCAGCTCTCGACCTCGCCCCGGTCGGCGAACGGGTGCAGCCGCTCGGTGCGCGTGCGCAGCTCGCCGGGCGCCTGCGGGCCGCGGAGCAGGAGCACGGTCAGCAGGGCGCGCTCGTCGCTCTCGAGGCCGAGGTGCTCGTCGAGGGTCTGGTGGTACTTCAGCGTCCGCCGGCCCGTGTCGGCCCAGACGATGCGCAGCAGCCCGCGCTGCTTCAGCTCGTGCGCCGTGCGGTCGACCGTCTGCTGGTCGTAGTCGACCACGGGGTCGCGGCTGCTGGTCTGGTTGCACGCCGTGCGGAGCGCGTTGCCGGTCAGCGGGTACGTCGCCGGCACGGTCGTCTGCTTCTCCATGAGCGCGCCGAGGACGCGCTGCTCCTCGGGGGTGAGGACAGGGAGCTCGCTCATGCCGTCGGCCTCAGGGGAGCAGCAGTACGACGGTCTCGGCGACGCAGGCCGGCTTGTCCTGGCCCTCGATCTCGATCACGTAGCTGAGCAGCATCTGCTTGCCGGCCGGGATGTCGCTGACGTCGGCGACGGACACCCGGGCGCGAACCTTGGAGCCGACCCGCACCGGGTTGGGGAAGCGCACCTTGTTGACGCCGTAGTTGAGCTTCGCCCCGGGCGTCTCCAGGCTGAACACCTGGCTGCCGAGCCACGGCACCAGCGACAGCGTGAGGTAGCCGTGGGCGATGGTGCGGCCGAACGGTCCGTCCTTGGCGCGCTCGACGTCCACGTGGATCCACTGGTGGTCGCCGGTCGCGTCGGCGAAGGCGTCCACGCGCTGCTGGGTGATCTCGTGCCAGTCGCTGGTGCCGAGCTCCTCGCCCACCGCATCGGCCAGCTCGTCGAACGTGGTGAAGGTGCGCATCGGGGCGTCTCCTGTCCTGGGTCGCATGCTTGGATGTGCAGCATGTCCGAACCTATCCCCGAGACGATCCGGCGGGCGCCGAAGGTCCTCCTCCACGACCACCTCGACGGCGGCGTTCGGCCGCAGACCATCATCGACCTGGTGCCGCCGGGACACGTCCTGCCGGCGGACGACGCGGAGTCGCTGCGCGAGTGGTTCGAGGCGTCGGCCAACTCGGGGTCGCTCGAGCGCTACCTCGAGACGTTCACCCACACGGTCGCCGCGATGCAGACCGCCGACAACCTGCGCCGGGTGGCCCGTGAGTGCGTCGAGGACCTGGCTGCCGACGGGGTCGTCTACGCCGAGGTCCGCTACGCCCCCGAGCAGCACCTCGAGGGCGGCCTGGCGCTGACCGACGTGGTCGAGGCGGTGCGGGACGGGTTCGCCGAGGGCGAGGAGCAGGCGCGACGTGAGGGCCGCCCGATCGTCGTACGCCAGCTGCTGACCGCGTTGCGGCACCAGGCCCGGTCCTTGGAGATCGCCGAGCTGACGGTGGCCTACCGCGACCAGGGGGTCGTCGGGTTCGACATCGCCGGGGCCGAGGCGGGCTACCCACCCA
>JBQCEF010000483.1:0-13099 GCA_051960495.1 Nocardioides sp.
AACGTCACCCTCGGCGGTCCGTGGAGCGACGAGGAGGTCTGGCGGGCGCTTCGCGTCGCCCAGGCCGAGGCGTTCGTCAGCGCGCTGCCCGGCGGGCTCGACGCCCGGCTGGGGGAGCGCGGCACGACCCTGTCCGGCGGTCAGCGCCAGCGGCTCTCGCTCGCCCGGGCGCTGGTGCGCCACCCGCGGCTGCTGATCATGGACGACGCCACCTCCGCGGTCGACCCCGAGGTCGAGGCCCGCATCCTCGCCGCACTCCGCGGCGACGAGCGCGGTGCCACCGTGCTCGTGGTCGCGTACCGCAAGGCGACGATCGCGCTCGCCGACGAGGTCGTCTACCTGCGAGACGGCCGGGTGGCCGACCAGGGCACGCACAGCGAGCTGCTGGCCCGCAGCCCCGGTTACGCCCACCTGGTCAACGCCTACGAGCACGAGCACGACGCCCCGCTGGCCGCCGGGGAGGGGGTGAGCGGCCCGTGAGCACGACGGACCCCACGACGGACCCGGCGACCGGGCGCAGCGGCACGCTGCTCGACACCGGCGAGTCGATCTCCGCCTGGCAGACGATCCGGCGCGGCGTCGAGCTGTCCCCGGAGCTGAAGGCGGGGATCGGCGGCACGCTGGTGCTCGCCGTCCTCGCGACACTGGGCCGCGTGGTGGTGCCGATCGCCGTGCAGCAGACCCTCGACCGCGGGCTCGGGGCGAGCGGGGGCCCGGACCTGGGTTTCATGACCCGGATGGCGCTGCTCGCGGGCGTGGCGATCGTGGTGACCGGGGTCGCGTCGTACCTCATGACGTCTCGGCTGTTCACCTCCGCCGAGCGCGGGCTGGCCTCCTTGAGGGTCAAGGCGTTCCGGCACGTCCACGACCTGCCGCTGCTCACCCAGAGCACCGAGCGTCGCGGTGCGCTGGTGTCGCGGGTGACCTCCGACGTCGACCAGGTGTCGCAGTTCCTGATCTTCGGGGGCATCATCGCGATCGTCAGTGTCGGCCAGATCGCCATCGCGACCGTCGTGATGGCGTTCTACAGCTGGCAGCTGACGCTGGTGGTCTGGATCTGCTTCCTGCCGCTGTTCTTGTCGCTGCGCTACTTCCAGCGCAAGCTGTCCGAGGCCTACGGCGTGGTCCGCCGCCAGGTCGGGATGATGCTCAGCGCGATCTCCGAGCCGGTGGTCGGCGCCGCGGTCGTCCGGTCCTACGCGATCGAGAAGCGGACCCAGGACCGGATCGACGACGCGATCGACCGGCACAAGGCGGCCAGCACGCGGGCGCAGGGTCTGACCGCGTTCACGTTCTCGCTGGGCGGCGTCTCGGCCGGCCTGGCCAACGCCGGCGTGCTGATCTTCGGCGTGCTGCTCGGCGTCGACGGCCAGATCACCGCCGGCAAGGTCCTGGCGTTCGCGTTCCTGGTCACGCTGTTCGTCGGGCCGGTGCAGATGGGCACGCAGGTGCTCACCGACGCGCAGAACGCCATCGCCGGCTGGCGGCGGGTGATCGGCATCCTCGACACGCCCGCGGACGTGGTCGACCCCGGACCGGAGGGCGAGGAGCTGCCCCGCGGTGCCGTCTCGATCGCCTTCGAGGACGTCGGCTTCGCCTATCCCGGCGGCCGCCCGGTGCTCCACGACGTGAACCTCGAGGTCGCGCCGAACACCCGCCTGGCGGTGGTGGGGGAGACCGGGTCGGGCAAGACCACCATGGCCAAGCTGCTCACCCGGCTGATGGACCCGACCACCGGGACGGTGCGGCTCGACGGCATCGACCTGCGCCGGGTGCCGTTCTCGAGCCTGCGCGAGCGGGTCGTGATGGTGCCCCAGGAGGGGTTCCTGTTCGACTCCACGCTGCGGGCCAACGCGCTCTACGGCCGCCTCGACGCCACCGACGACGACATCCGGGCCGGCGCCGAGGAGCTCGGGCTGGCGGACTGGCTCGACTCGCTGCCGCGCGGGCTCGACACCCCGATGGGCCAGCGGGGCGAGTCGTTGTCGGCCGGGGAGCGGCAGCTCGTGGCGTTGCTGCGGGCCCACCTCGCCGACCCGGACCTGCTGGTGCTCGACGAGGCGACCAGCGCCGTCGACCCGGCCCTGGAGATGCGGATCGGGCGCGCCCTGGAGCGGCTGACCCGGGGCCGGACCTCGGTCACGATCGCGCACCGGATGTCGACGGCCGAGAACGCCGACGAGGTGGTCGTGGTGGATGCCGGCCGCGTCGTACAACGAGGGCCGCACGCCCGGCTCGTCGAGGAGGGCGGCGTCTACGGCCGGCTGCACGCCTCCTGGGTCGCCCAGCAGTCCCTGACCTGAACCGATTCGTCCGCGGTTGCGAGCCGTTGGCCCGCGGGGCGACCACGGACGAATCGGCGGTGGGGGCCGGGTGGGAGACTGGGGCGCGTGACCTCCCTCGACCCCGACATCGCGGCCCGGCTCAAGCGTGACTCGCACGGCCTGGTCCCGGCCGTCGTGCAGCAGCACGACACCGGCGAGGTGCTGATGCTCGGCTGGATGGACGACGAGGCGCTGCACCGCACGCTGACGACCGGCCGGGCGACGTACTGGAGCCGCTCGCGCCAGGAGTACTGGGTCAAGGGGGAGACCTCCGGCAACCGCCAGTGGGTCCGCTCCGTCCGGCTCGACTGCGACGGCGACACCCTCCTGGTCGCGGTCGACCAGGAGGGACCCGCCTGCCACACCGGCGACCGGACCTGCTTCGACGCCGACGAGCTGCCGGTGACCGGGACGACCGCCGGTGCGTGACCGCTCGTTCGGCCGCACCGTGCTGGCCGGCCTGGGCGGCGCCGCGCTCGCCTCGGTGTCGGCGGGGCGTGACTGGGCCGTCGCGACCGGCGCGAACGCCGGGGTGAGGGTGCACGCGTCCGTGGCCGGCTCGGACGCCGCGCCGCTCGTGCTCGCCCTGGCGCTGGTCACGCTCGCGGCGTGGGGTGTCGTCCTCGTGCTGCGCGGTCGCGCCCGCCAGGTCGTGGCCGTTGTGGGTCTCGCGGCCGCGGTCGGCTCCCTGGTGGCCCTGATCGACGCGTTCGACGCTGCGCAGGACGCCGCCGTCGCCGCGCTGCTGGCCCGCGGCGGGGCCGGGGACGCCGTCGTCACGTCGCTGACCGGCTGGTACTGGGCGAGCGGCGTGGGGGCGCTCCTCACCGCCCTGGCCCTCGTCGTCGCCGTACGACGCGCCCGCACCTGGCCAGCCCTCGGCAGCCGGTACGACGCTCCCGGCGCCCGGGCCGCCGCACCCGCCAGCGACCAGGACATGTGGCGCGCTCTCGACCAGGGACACGACCCAACGGCTGAGGACGACGCCTCGCGGCCCTAGGATGTGTCCGATCGCCCTTGCGTCACGTCACGAGGAGAACTACCCGCATGGCTCACCACGGCAACACCCCCGCCGCCTGGACCGGCGTCACGATCATCCTGATCGGCTTCGTCGTCGGTGGCATCGGCCTGGTGATCGACAACATGACCGTGTTCTGGGTCGGGGTGATCCTGCTGCCGGTCGGCGCGGTCGTCGGCAAGATCATGCAGAAGATGGGCCTCGGCGCGGAGCCCGCGTCACACTGACGCCATGGCCACGCTCGCCCTGGCGCCGCAGCCGGACCCGCGCAGCCGGGCCCGACGTCTCCAGGCGCCCGCGCTCGTCGCGGGCGGGCTGCTGATCGCCAGCATCGCGCTGCACGTGCGCGACCCGCACCGCTCCGGCAGCTGGGGGTTCTGCCCCTGGCTGGCGCTGACCGGCACCTACTGCCCGGGCTGCGGCGGTCTCCGGGCGGTCAACGACCTCACCCACGGCGACGTGCTCGGCGCGGCCTCGAGCAACCTGCTGTTCGTCGGCACGGTCCCGCTGATCGCGCTGTGGTGGCTGCGCCGCATGAGCGACGCCTGGCGCGGGGTTCGCCGCACGGTCGAGGAGCACGTCGCGCTCCGCCTGACGCTGCTGCTGGTCGGGGCGTCGCTGGTGTTCTGGGTGGTGCGCAACCTGCCCTTCGCCGGGTGGCTGACTCCCTGACCCGCCGCGCCGTCAGTTGACGGTGTTGAAGTCGAACGTGCCGTCGCCGTTCATCAGCAAGATGACGTTGAGGATCGTCATCAGCACGCCGATGACCGAGCCGATGATGCCCAGGATGACGCCGGCCTTCGCCATCCCGTCGCCGGTCAGCGCGCCCATGCTCAGCGCGATCTCCTTCTGCGCGGAGCGCCCCAGCACCACCGCGACGATGCCGACGAGCCCGATGATCGCGCAGCAGAAGCCGAGCAGCGGCGACACGATCCCGATGACGAGCGCGGCGACGGCCTTCGAGCTGTTGCGCGGGGGACCGCCGTACGCAGGTCCCCCGTATCCCGGCACGGGCTGACCCGGACCGCCGTAGCCGGAGCCGCCGTAGCCGGACTCACCCGAGCCGTAGCCCGGCGGCGGGGGCGGGGGAGCGCCGTACTGCGGCGGGGGTGGCGCGGAGCCCGGCGTCTCCTCGGACCCGCCCTCGGGCGGCGGCGGTGGCGGCGTGTAGCTCATCGGTGCTCTCCCCAGCTCGTACGTCGTCCGGTGCCGTCGGGCGCCGGTAGCTGCACGCTAGCCTGCCGCGCCGACCACGCGGCGGACCCGGGCCGCTGCCGCCTCACGCGTCGTACGTCGTGCCGGTGAAGGCCGCGCTGCCGGTGGCGACCACCACGACGATCAGCGCGATGACGGCCAGGCCGATCACCACCGCGACCGCGCCGGTGATGATCCCGGCCAGCGCCAGGCCGTCCCCGGTCTGCGTGCCCTGCGAGGCGCGCACCTCGGCCCGGCCACGGATGCCGAGCACGACGGCCACCACGCCGAGCACGCCGAGCCCGCAGCACCACGAGAGCACCAGCGTCGTGATCCCCGTGATCAGCGCGGCGGTGGCCTTGCTGTTCGTGGGCAGGATGGGCGCGTAGCCGGGCGGCGTCCCCCCGGGCACGGGCCCGTAACCGGGCTGGTCCGGCGCGGGCGGGCCGGGCGGGTAGCTCATCGGTGCGCTCCTGGTCTGGTCGGACGGTGGACCACGGCGGGACCTCGTGGTCGGTCGCGGGCCGGTCCCGTGAGAGTCTAGAGACCTCCAGCCGCGGCACCGCGCGGACGACAGGCGGAAGACGAGCAGACAGGGGCGCTCAGGTGGGCAGGTCGGTCCTCGACGAGATCATCGACGGCGTGCGCGTCGACCTCGCGGAACGGCAGGCCACGACGTCCATCGAGGACCTCAAGAGCGAGGCGCTGCGGGCCCCCGAGGCGCTCGATCCGATGCCGCGGTTCCGCGCCGACGGGGTGAGCGTGATCGCGGAAGTCAAGCGCTCCAGCCCGAGCAAGGGCGCGCTGGCGGCGATCGCCGACCCTGCTGCGCTCGCCGGGGACTACGAGGCCGGCGGCGCCTCCTGCATCAGCGTGCTCACCGAGCAACGCCGCTTCGGCGGCAGCCTCGCCGACCTCCGGGCGGTCCGGGCGTCGGTGCGCATCCCCGTCCTGCGCAAGGACTTCATCGTGACCTCCTACCAGCTCTGGGAGGCCCGCGCCGCGGGCGCCGACCTGGTGCTGCTGATCGTCGCCGCGCTCGACCAGCACGAGCTCGAGGGCCTGCTGGAGCGGGCCGTCTCGATCGGGCTCACCCCGCTGGTCGAGGTGCACGACGAGGAGGAGGTCGACCGGGCGCTCGACGCCGGCGCGCAGCTGGTCGGCGTCAACGCCCGCAACCTCAAGAACCTGGAGGTCGACCGGGACACCTTCGCCCGGCTGGCCCCCCGCATCCCGGACAGCGTGGTCCGGGTGGCGGAGTCCGGCGTGCGCGGCCCGCACGACGTCTTCGAGTACGCCAAGCAGGGCGCCAACGTCGTCCTCGTCGGCGAGACGCTCGTGCGTGGGGACAACCCGCGTGAGGCGGTGGCCGACCTCGTCGCCGCAGGCGCCCATCCCGCGCTCAAGCAGCGTGACCTCGACCAGCACTGAGAGCCCGATCGTGACCGCACAACCCACGCCCGCCCAGCCCGCCCCTGCCACCGGCGCCGACGGACGCTTCGGCCGCTTCGGCGGCCGGATGATGCCCGAGGCGCTGATGGCCGCACTCGACGAGCTCACCGTCGCCTGGCGCGACGCCATGGCCGACCCGGAGTTCACCGGTGAGTTCGACCGGATGCTGCGCGAGTACGCCGGCGTCCCGAGCCTGCTGTACGACGCCACCAAGCTCTCGGACGTGGCCGGTGCCCGGATCCTGCTCAAGCGGGAGGACCTCAACCACACCGGCGCCCACAAGATCCGCAACGTGCTCGGCCAGGCGCTGCTGACGAAGCGGATGGGCAAGACCCGGGTCATCGCCGAGACCGGGGCCGGCCAGCACGGCGTCGCATCGGCGACCGCCGCGGCCTACCTCGGCCTCGACTGCACGGTCTACATGGGCGAGGTCGACACCCAGCGGCAGGGGCTCAACGTCGCACGGATGCACCTGCTCGGCGCCGAGGTCGTCGCGGTGAAGTCCGGGTCACGCACGCTCAAGGACGCCATCAACGAGGCGATCCGCGACTGGGTGGCGACCGTCGACCACACCGCCTACCTGTTCGGCACCGCCGCCGGGCCGCACCCGTTCCCCTCGATGGTGCGCGACTTCTGCCGCGGGATCGGCGACGAGGCGCGCGCCCAGTGTCTCGAGCTCACCGGCTCGCTGCCCGACTCGGCCGTGGCCTGCGTCGGCGGCGGGTCCAACGCGATCGGGCTGTTCGCGGCCTTCCTCGACGACGCCGAGGTGCAGCTGGTCGGCTGCGAGGCGGCCGGCGACGGCGTGGACACGATGCGCCACGCCGCGACGATCTACGCCCGCGAGTTCGGCGTGCTCCACGGCGCGCGGACGTTCGTGCTGCAGGACGAGGACGGCCAGACCAAGGAGTCCCACTCGATCTCGGCCGGCCTGGACTACCCCGGGGTCGGCCCGCAGCACGCCTACCTGGCCGAGTCCGGGCGCGCGACGTACCGCCCGATCACCGACGCCGAGGCCATGGACGCCTTCGCGCTGCTCTCGCGCACCGAGGGGATCATCCCGGCGATCGAGTCCGCCCACGCCGTCGCCGGAGCGATGCAGCTGGCCGAGGAGCAGCCCGGGTCGACGATCCTGGTGAACCTCTCGGGCCGCGGCGACAAGGACATGGGCACCGCGATCGAGTGGTTCGGGCTCGGCGAGACGCGGCCGGACGACGAGGCGGGGGAGCCGAAGAAGTGAGCACGAGCAAGGCCTTCGCGCAGGCGAAGGCGGAGGGCCGCGCCGCCCTCGTCGGCTACCTGCCCGCCGGCTTCCCCGACGTCGAGGGCGGCATCGACGCGCTGCGCACGATGGTCGAGCACGGCTGCGACGTCATCGAGATCGGCCTGCCCTACAGCGACCCGGTCATGGACGGTCCCACCATCCAGGCGGCCGCGCAGCAGGCGCTCGAGCACGGCACCCGCACCGCCGACGTGCTGCGCACCGTCGAGGCGGTCGCCGCCACCGGCGTGCCCACCGTGGTGATGACCTACTGGAACCCGGTCGAGCGGTACGGCGTGGAGCGGTTCGCCGCCGACCTCGCGTCCGCCGGCGGGGCCGGCCTGATCACGCCCGACCTGGTGCCCGACGAGGCCGCGGAGTGGATCGCCGCCGCGGACGCCCACGAGCTCGACAAGGTCTTCCTGGTCGCGCCGTCCTCGACCGACGAGCGGCTGCGGTCGACGACGGCCGCCTGCCGCGGGTTCGTCTACGCCACGGCGGTGATGGGGGTGACCGGGGCCCGGGAGTCGACCAGCGAGCTCGCCGGACCGCTGGTCGAGCGGACCCGCGCGTACACCGACCTGCCGATCGGCGTCGGTCTGGGCGTCTCCAGCGGCGACCAGGCCGCCGAGCTGGCCGGCTACGCCGACGGCGTCATCGTCGGGTCCGCGTTCGTGCGTCGCCTGCTGGACGCGGGGACGGACCGCGCGGCCGGCCTGGCCTCCCTGGCCGAGCTCACCGAGGACCTCGCGCGAGGTGTCCGGGGTGCCTGAGCGCTCCCGGCGGTCGCGACGGGCCGCGCTGCTCGCCGTCGTCCTGCTCACGCTGACCGGGCTGGTCGCCGGCTGCTCGGGGTCCGACCCCGCCGCCGACGGGCCCATCGCGAACTTCTCCGCCTCCGACGACGACGGCATGCACGGCGTGGTGCTGCCCGACCCCTACGAGCTGGCCGACGTCTCCCTGACGGCCACCGACGGGTCGGCGTACCGCTTCCGCAGCGACACCACCCAGCCCCTGACGCTGGTCTTCTTCGGCTACACGCACTGCCCGGACATCTGCCAGGTCGTGATGGCCGACATCGCCTCGGCGCTGACCCGGCTCGAGCCCGACGAGCGGTCCCAGGTGGGCATGCTGTTCGTGACCACCGACCCGGCGCGCGACGACGCGAGCACGCTGCGCGACTACCTCGACCGCTTCGACCCGTCGTTCGAGGGCCTGACCGGGCCGCTGCCGAAGATCCGCGAGGCCGGCGACTCCGTCGGTGTCGCGATCGAGAAGGGCGAGAAGCTCCCGTCCGGCGGCTACGAGGTCAGCCACGGCACCCAGGTCGTCGGCGCCCTCCCCGACGGCACCGCACCGCTGGTCTGGACCCAGGGCACCGCCCCGGAGAAGATCGCCCAGGACATCCACGTCGCCCTCACCGAGGGTGTCAGCACAGGAGAGACCTCGTGATCCTCGCAGGCATCCCCAGCCCCGGCCAGGGCGTGTGGCACCTCGGCCCGGTGCCGATCCGTGCCTACGCGCTGTGCATCATCGCCGGCGTCGTCGTCGCGGTCTGGCTCGGCGAGCGGCGCTGGGTCGCGCGCGGCGGCAAGCCCGGCCAGGTCGGCGACATCGCGTTGTGGGCGGTGCCGTTCGGGCTCGTCGGCGGCCGGCTCTACCACGTGGCGACCGACTGGCGGCTCTACTTCGGCGAGGGCCGCGACCCGGTCGCCGCGCTCTACGTCTGGCAGGGCGGCCTCGGGATCTGGGGCGCGATCGCCCTCGGGGGGCTCGGCGCGTGGATCGCCTGCCGCCGGTACGGCGTGAAGTTCCCTCCGCTGGCCGACGCGCTCGCGCCCGGGATCGTCATCGCTCAGGCGCTCGGTCGCTGGGGGAACTGGTTCAACCAGGAGCTCTACGGGGCGCCCACCAGCTTGCCGTGGGGCCTCGAGATCGACCAGGAGCACCGGGTCGCCGGCTACGAGCAGTACGCCACCTTCCACCCGACCTTCCTCTACGAGAGCCTGTGGGACCTCGGCACCGCCGGCCTGGTGATCTGGGCCGACCGGAAGTTCCGGCTCGGCCACGGCCGGGCCTTCGCGCTCTACGTCATGGCCTACACCGCCGGGCGCGGCTGGATCGAGGCGCTGCGCATCGACACGGTCCAGGAGAACGACGTCTTCGGGCTGCGGCTCAACGTGTGGACCTCGATCATCGTCTTCCTGCTGGCGCTCGTTTACTTCCTCGTCTCACGACGCCTGCACCCCGGCCGCGAGGAGAGCGTGCTGCGCGACGGCGGGAGCAGGAACGAGAACGACGAGCCGGCCGCCAGCACCGACTGAGGTATGCCTCACCTTCGATGAAACCGCGGCCGGATCTGGATAGATTCAAGGACATGAGCACCACCGAGGAGCCCCAGGTCGGCCACGAGCACCCCGACGTGACAGGCGGCTGGCTGCGGCCCGCCGTCTTCGGTGCCAGCGACGGCCTGGTCTCGAACCTCGCCCTGATCGCCGGCGTCGCGGGCGGCACCCGGGGCGCGGACGCCTCGACCGCCGTGGTCCTCGCCGGCTTCGCGGGCCTGGCCGCCGGCGCGTTCTCGATGGCGGTGGGGGAGTACACCTCGGTCGCCAGCCAGTCCGAGGCCGCGGCCCACGAGGTCGAGAAGGAGCGGCGCGAGATCATCGCCAACCCCGAGGCGGAGACCAACGAGCTCGCGGCGATGTACATGCAGAAGGGGGTCGACGAGCACCTCGCCCACGAGGTCGCCCGGCAGATCCACGAGGACGTCGACCGCGCGGTCAAGGTGCACGCCCGCGAGGAGTTCGGCGTCGATCCCCACGACCTCGCGTCCCCGATGCTCGCGGCCGTCTCGTCGTTCGTGGCCTTCGCGATCGGTGCGCTCGTGCCGCTGGTGCCCTACCTGTTCGGTGCCACCAACCTGATGCCGGGTCTGGTCATCACGCTCGTCGCGCTGTTCGGCGCCGGCGCCGTGGTCACCCAGGTGACGACGCGGCCGTGGTGGTACGGCGGGGTCCGCCAGATGCTGATGGGCGGCATCGCGGCGGCGATCACCTACGGGGTCGGCGCCCTCGTCGGGATGTCCGGGATCGGCTGATCCTGGCGCACCGCCGACTGGTCCAAACCTGTCCAGAGTGTGATCTTCGCGTCTCGCCTGACGAGCCGCGGAGGTCCGAGGTGCGGTAGGCTCTCAGATCCGCATGGGCCAATGTCGTCCCGCGCACTTTTTCGCAGCTGAGCCGCACCGGCCGCACTCTCGGGTCCCGGTGCCAGAGACGACGGGAGGATGCTTCGTGCAAGCATTCCCGCCGCCACAGGGGCTCTACGACGGACGCCACGAGCACGACGCTTGTGGTGTCGCCTTCGTCGCAACCCTGACCGGCGTTGCCAGCCACGACATCGTTGCCAAGGCGATCACCGCCCTGCGCAACCTCGAGCATCGGGGAGCCACCGGCGCGGAGCCGGACACCGGCGACGGCGCGGGGATCCTCCTGGGCGTGCCGGACCGGTTCTTCCGGGACGTGACCGCCGAGCTTGGCTTCGAGCTGCCGCCGGCCCGTGCCTACGCCGTGGGCACCGCGTTCCTGCCGGGCGACGAGGACCAGGTCGCCAAGACCCGGCAGCGCATCGAGGAGATCGCCGCCGAGGAGGGTCTGGCCGTCCTCGGCTGGCGCGAGGTGCCGACCGACCCCTCGATGCTCGGTGCCACCGCGGTCAGCGTGATGCCGTCGTTCGTGCAGCTGTTCGTCAGCGCCAGCGGCGAGCGGCTGATGGGGATGGCGCTCGAGCGCCGGGCGTTCTGCCTGCGCAAGCGCGCCGAGCGCGAGACCGACGTCTACTTCCCGTCGCTGTCGTCGCGGACCATCGCCTACAAGGGCATGCTCACCACCGACCAGCTCGACCAGTTCTACCCCGAGCTGACCGACGAGCGGGTCGAGTCGGCGATCGCGGTCGTGCACTCCCGTTTCTCGACCAACACCTTCCCGAGCTGGCCGCTGTCGCACCCGTTCCGGTTCATCGCCCACAACGGCGAGATCAACACCGTGATGGGCAACCGCAACTGGATGCGGGCCCGCGAGGCGCTGCTCTCCAGCGACCTGCTGGCCAGCCCGACCGCCGGTGAGGCGGCCGGCACGCCCGGCGACCTGGAGCGGCTGTTCCCGATCTGCAGCCCCGGCGCCTCCGACTCCGCCTCGTTCGACGAGGTCCTCGAGCTGCTGCACATGGGCGGCCGCTCGCTGCCCCACTCGGTGCTGATGATGATCCCGGAGGCCTGGGAGAACCACACCGAGATGGACCCGGACCGCCGCGCGTTCTACGAGTTCCACGCCTCGATGATGGAGCCGTGGGACGGCCCCGCCTGCGTCGTGTTCACCGACGGTACCCAGGTCGGAGCGGTCCTGGACCGCAACGGGCTGCGCCCCTCGCGCTACTGGGTCACCGACGACGGTCTGGTCGTGCTGGCCTCCGAGGTCGGCGTGCTCGACATCGACCCGGCGAGCGTCGTACGCAAGGGCCGGCTGCAGCCGGGCCGGATGTTCCTGGTCGACACCGACGAGCACCGGATCATCGAGGACGAGGAGATCAAGGGCGAGCTGGCCACCGAGCACCCGTACGACGAGTGGCTGCACGCCGGCATCATCCACCTCGACGACCTCCCCGAGCGCGAGCACATCGTGCACACGCATGCCTCGGTGACGCGACGCCAGCAGATCTTCGGCTACACCGAGGAGGAGAAGCGCGTCCTCCTCACGCCGATGGCGAAGACCGGCGCGGAGCCGATCGGCTCGATGGGCACCGACACGCCCATCGCGGTCCTCTCCGAGCGTCCGCGGCTGCTGTTCGACTACTTCGCCCAGCTGTTCGCGCAGGTCACCAACCCGCCGCTGGACGCGATCCGCGAGGAGCTCGTCACCTCGCTGGCCGGCACCATCGGCCCGGAGGCCAACCTGCTCGAGCCGACGCCCGCGTCGTGCCGCCAGGTCGTGCTGCCGTTCCCGGTGATCGACAACGACGAGCTGGCCAAGATCCGGCACATCAACCGGGACGGCGACCTGCCCGGCTTCATCACCCACGTGTCGCGCGGGCTCTACCACGTCGAGGGCGGCGGCGAGGCGCTCGCCACCCGCATCGACGAGGTCTGCCAGGAGGTGTCCGACGCGATCGCCGACGGCGCCCGCATCATCGTGCTCTCCGACCGGCACTCGACCCGGGACCTGGCGCCGATCCCGTCGCTGCTGCTCACTGCCGCGATCCATCACCACCTGGTGCGGGAGAAGACCCGGACCCAGGTCGGCCTGGTGGTCGAGGCCGGCGACGTCCGCGAGGTGCACCACGTCGCACTGCTGATCGGCTACGGCGCCGCGGCGGTCAACCCCTACCTCGCGATGGAGTCGGTGGAGGACCTCGCCCGGTCCGGCGTCTACGTCGACATCGAGCCGGAGAAGGCCGTCCGCAACGTCATCAAGTCGCTCGGCAAGGGCGTGCTCAAGGTGATGAGCAAGATGGGCATCTCGACGGTGGCCAGCTACACCGGCGCCCAGATCTTCGAGGCCCTCGGCCTGTCGCAGGAGCTCGTCGACCGCTACTTCACCGGCACCGTCTCCCAGCTCGGCGGCGTGGGGCTGGATGTGCTCGCCGAGGAGGTGGCCCGACGGCACGCCACCGCCTACCCGACGGACGGCGTCCGGCCGGCACACCGTCGTCTGGCGGTCGGCGGCGAGTACCAGTGGCGCCGTGAGGGGGAGCCGCACCTCTTCGACCCCGAGACGGTGTTCCGGCTGCAGCACTCCACGCGGGCTCGTCGCTACGACGTCTTCCGCCAGTACACGAAGCGGGTCGATGAGC
>JBQCEF010000484.1:0-3391 GCA_051960495.1 Nocardioides sp.
GGCGACCCCGCGGCGATCAACACGGTCCTCATGTGCGAGGCGGCGCGCTCGGCGGGCGTCAAGGTGCTGCTGTCGGGGATGGGAGCCGACGAGCTGTTCGGCGGCTATCGGAAGCATCTGGCCTACACGCTGACGACGGGCTATCGACGGATACCTGCGCCGATGCGCACGGGGTTGATCGTCCCGGCCGCGAACCGGCTTCCCGTGGCGGTCGGAGGTCGCGGGATACGCACGGTGCGGTGGGCCAAGCGGTTCCTCACGTTCGCGGAACTGCCCGAGGAGGAGGCGTTCCGCCGCAGCTACACGCTCTACGACCCCGACGAGCTCGCCGACCTCGTGGATCCCACTCTGCGTACCGCAGTCGACGGGATCCTCGCGGCTCACAAGGCGACCTACGACGACAACGAGCTGCCGGACGCGGTGAGCCGGATGTGCCTGGCGGACACCCGGATGTTCATGCCAGGGCTCAACCTCACCTACACCGACCGCGCCAGCATGGCGGCGTCCACCGAGGTCCGCGTGCCGTTCGTGGACCCGCTCGTGTTCGAGGCCGCCTTCTCGCTGCCCGGCAAGGAGAAGATCCGGGGGCGCGTCCAAAAGGCGGCCTTGAAGGACGTCGCACGACAGTGGCTTCCCGACGAGATCATCGACCGCCCGAAGGCCTCGTTCGGAGCACCGCTGCGCGCCTGGGTGACCAACGACCTCCGCGAGCTGGTCGACGACACGCTGGTCGGAGGTGAGCTCGTATCGACCGGATTCCTGCGCCGGGAACCCCTGATGCGGCTCATCGAGGACCAGCGCTCGGGCCGCCGCGACGAGTCCAAGCAGATCTGGCAGCTGCTGAGCCTCGAGCTCTGGTACCGGAACGCACGCGCCGCTGGCGTTGGCGCTGGTTGAGCGAACGACACGTGGGATGGGGAACGAGGAATGAAGCAGGTTGCGCAGAACTACCGCTCCGGGGAGCTCACGGTGCTCGACGTGCCCGAGCCTGCGTGCAAGCCGGGCGGCGTCCTGGTGCGCTCCCTGTTCTCCCTGGTCTCGACCGGCACGGAGATGATGAAGCTCACCGAGGCTCGGATGTCCCTGCTCGGGAAGGCTCGTGCTCGCCCCGACCAGCTGCGCAAGATCCGCGACTCCGTCGCACAGCAGGGACCGGTGGCGACGTACCAGAAGGCCATGAACCGGCTCGACAGCTACACACCGCTCGGATACTCACTGTGTGGCGTGGTTCTGGACGTCGGCGAGGGCGCCCAGGAGTTCTCCGTCGGCGACCTCGTCGCCGCCGCCGGCAACGAGTTCGCGCTGCACGCCGAGGTCAACTGGGTTCCCACCAACCTGTGCGTACGGGTGCCCGACGGGGTGAGCCCGGAGCATGCTGCCTTCGCCACCGTCGGAGCCATCGCCATGCAGGGTGTGCGCCGGGCCGAGGCCCAGCTCGGTGACACCGCGTGCGTGATCGGCCTGGGCCTCATCGGGCAGCTGACCGTCCGACTCCTGCTTGCGGCCGGAGTGCGAGTCGTCGGCCTCGACACCGTCGCCGAGCGCTGCCGAATGGCCGAGAAGGCGGGAGCGCTCGCCTGCGCCATGCCCGACGCCGAGGGCGTCGCACACGTCGAGCAGGTCCTGCTGGGCGCGACGAGCGGGCTCGGCGCCGACCACGTGTTCCTGGCCGCGGGTGGCAGCTCGAACGGCCCCGTGGAGGTCGCCGCACGACTCGCGAGGGACCGGGCACGCGTCGTCGACATCGGCAAGACGCGCCTCGACCTGCCCTGGAACGACTACTACGAGAAGGAGCTGGACGTCCGGTTCTCCCGGTCCTACGGACCCGGACGGTACGACGACCGCTACGAGCTCGACGGAATCGACTACCCGGCCGGCTACGTCCGCTGGACGGAGCGGCGCAACATCGGCTGCTTCCTCGACCTCATCGCCCAGGACTCGCTCGACCTGACCGACCTGGTCTCCGGCATCCGTCCCATCGCCCAGGCGGCATCGATCTACGAGGAGCTTCGGACCGGAACCCTGCACGGTGTCGGGTTCCTGATCGAGTACCCGCAACCCGAGATCACCGCGGACGAGGAAACCACCGACGCCACCCGGGCTGACATCCTGCCGACCGTTCCGGCACCGGTCGTGACACCGGTCGGGGAACGGAGCGGCGCCGTCCGCCTCGGTTTCATCGGCGCCGGCAACTACGCCACCTCGATGCTGCTGCCCCACCTGGCGAAGAACCCGTTGGTCGAGCTGTCGTCCGTGGCGACGACACGGTCACTCTCGGCGGTCAACGCGCAAAAGAAGTTCGGGTTCGAGCGGGTGTGCACGGACCCTGAGACGGTCCTGACGGACCCCGAGGTCGACGCGGTCTTCGTCGTCACCCGCCACCACTCCCACGCGGACTTCGTCTGCAGGGCCCTCGAGTGCGGGAAGGCCGTGTTCGTGGAGAAGCCGCTAGCTTTGACGGAGAAGCAGGTCGAGAAGGTCCTCGACACTGTCGCACGCACGGGCAACGACCGGGTCATGGTCGGCTTCAACCGCCGCTTCGCCCCGCTGTTCGCCTTCCTCAAGACCGGCTTCGAGGGACGTGGAGGACCGGTCGTCGCTCGCTACCTCGTGAACGCCGGCCGGCTCGACGCAAGCAGCTGGTACCTCGACGGGCAGCTCGAGGGCTCTCGGTTCCTGGGAGAAGGCGGCCACTTCATCGACACGCTCGGGGCCTGCATCGGCGATCTCCCGGTCGAGGTGCACGCACTTCAAACGCGGGACGGTCTGTCCCTCCAGGTCACGGTGACGTTCGGAGAGGGCTCGCTCGGCACCATCACCTACACCACCGACGGCCATACCCGGTTCCCGAAGGAGACCCTCGATGTGTCGGGAGGTGGACGCAGCGCTTCCCTGGACAACTTCACCGTGGCGTCGGTGTGGACCCCGACCGGCAAGCACACCAAGCGGTCCCTCCTCGGCCAGGACAAAGGACAGCGCAACGAGCTCGCCGAGTTCGTGGAAGCCCTCCGCACCGCCGGCCCCATGCCGATCCCCCTCGACTCCCTCGTCGCCACCACCAGGGCGACCATCGCCGTCGAGACCAGCCTGGCGACCGAGAGGCCGGTCTCGTTGTGACCGATCTCGCCTGGTACGCCCGCCGCCTGCGCCGGATGTCTCCGGCGGAGGTGGCCGGGCGGTGCCTGGACGTCTCCCGTCGAGAGCTCTGGGCACGCCGGCAGGTGCGTCAAGGCGCACCGGTGGGGCCTCCCCCAGGACTGCTCGAGGACCGCACCTTCCGGACTCCCCTCCCTCTCGGCACGCAGGACCAAGTCTCCGACGTCGCTGCCGCGCGGCTCGTCGCTGCTGCCGACCGGATGCTCTCCGGTGAGTGGTCCGTGCTGGGCACACC
>JBQCEF010000485.1:0-7327 GCA_051960495.1 Nocardioides sp.
AGTCCGCCACCGCCGGCGGCAGCTCGCTCTCGTCCTCGACCAGGAGCGTGGGCACCACGGCGACGCCCGCGGAAGCGAGGTCGAGGAGGTAGCGCTTGTCGACGTTCCACGCGAAGGCGTCGGCGCCGTTGAGCAGGGCCGGCCCGACCGATCGGGCCCAGGACAGGAACTCCTCGCACCGGTCCTGGTAGTCCCACACGCTGCGCACCGCGACGAGCGGGGCGGCGGGCCAGTCCACGTCCGGGTCGTCCCAGGCCACCCACCGTGCGCCGATCCCGCGCGCCGCGAGGGCCGCCACGAGCAGGTGCCCGTCGGGCTCTCCGTCGGGCCACTCGGCGCAGGTCACCAGCAGCACGTCACCCATGGCGGCGAGGCTACTGCGCCGGCGGCGCCACGGACCGGTAGCCGGCCATGAGCGCGCCACCGGCACGCAGCAACACGTCCACCGCGGCCCGGTGGAGCACCGCGGTGTCGCCGTAGACGACGACGTGCCGGTGGCCGTTGACCAGCCGCTCGAGCAGGTCCGCGTCGTACTCCGAGAGCGCCCGCGCCAGCCCCTTGCCGCGCCCCGACCACTGACCGCCGACCGCGAGGGCGAGCGTCGCGACGTCGCGCACCACCGCCCCGGCGATGAAGGCCAGCTCCTGCTCGTCGTCGCACCCGGCCATGTCGTCGAGCAGGTCGGTGAGCCCGTAGCGCATCGCCTCGAGCGCGCCGGCCTCCAGCGGGGCCGGACCCGCGGCCAGCCACTGCGCGGCGTCGGCTCGCACCCGATCCGCGATCCCCGCGGGGTCGCACAGCACCTCGCTCTCGGCGCACATCCGCAGCATCGAGGGGACCCGACGGTCGGCGTCCTGGCGCCAGAAACGCTCCAGGCTGTCGGGGGTGTGAACGAACGCCTCGACGATCCAGCCGTCGTGCTCGAAGGTCTCCCGGTAGGGCGCGGGGTCGGCCTCGGTCGGCTCCGCCAGCACCACCACCACGTCGAGGTCGGACGTGGGCGTGCGCCGCTCGGTCAGCACGCTCCCCCCGACGAACGCGGCGGTCGCGTGCGGGAACCGGGCAGCGACGAAGGCCGTCGCAGCCGTCACCGGGTCGGGTCGGTCGCCGTACATCTGCCCATCGTCGCCGCCCCGGACGGCCCGGCGGGTGGTTTGCCGCGCGCCGCCCTGCGCGTGTCGCGGTCGGACGGCCGGGACAGGACGCCACCGGGCGAACCCGTCCGTGCTATTCCGCCCCCCATGCTCCCGGCGCAGACTGGCGCGATGAAGGGGCTCATCGCGGCCGCCACGGCGGCCGGGGCCCTCGCGATCGGCGGCACGTACGTGCTCGCACCCACCACCGCCGGGGACTCCGCAGACACGACGACACACCACGCCGAACTCTCGGGTCTGGACCGTGGCCTCGGGCCCGCGCCCTGGCCCGACGGCAAGGCCTACTGGCACGCCGGCGACCAGCCGAGCAACGGCGGCGGTGACCACCACTCCGCCCGGGTGGCCGGCGTCCAGCGGTTCGCCACGATGGGGCTGTGGGCCGACTGCGTCGAGCGCCACTGGAGCCGCACCATGCGGGCGGACAAGTCGAACCTCGAGCGGGCGTGCGGGCCGAGGCCGACTCCCGAGACCCGGCGAGGCTGACCCCCGGGCTCAGCCGCCGGCGACCGCCGGGATGACCGAGACCTGCGCGCCGTCGGGGGTCTTGGTGTCCAGCGCGTCGAGGAAGCGGACGTCGTCGTTGCCGACGTAGACGTTCACGAACCGCCGGATCGCGCCCTGGTCGTCGAGGATCCGGGCGCGGATCCCGGGGTGGTTCGCGTCGAGGTCGTCGAGCACCTCCGAGAGGGTCGCGCCCTCGGCGCTCACCTCCGACGCGCCTCCCGTGTAGGTGCGCAGGATGGTCGGGATCCGGACGCTGACGCTCATGTGGACTCCTGTGAATCGTTGTGGCCGCCGTGGTTTCGAGACGCTCGCTGCGCTCGCTCCCTTCGAGACGGGCTCGTTCCTCGCCCTCCTCAGGGCATCGCCTCAACCACCGGGACGCTCAGCCGCCGAGGCCGGTGCCGGTGAAGGCGGCGTACGTCGGGTCGATGGTCGCAGCCGGACCCACCCGGTCCGCAACCGCGTCGAGCGTCTTCAGCCCGTCGCCGGTGTTGAACACCACCGTGTCCGCCTCCGGGTCGAGCTGCCCGCTCTCGACCAGCTTCTTCAGCGTGGCCACGGTGACGCCGCCGGCGGTCTCGGCGAAGACGCCCTCGGTGCGGGCGAGCAACTGGATGCCCTCGCGCACCTCCTCGTCGGTGACGTCCTCGACCGCCCCGCCCGTGCGGCGGGCGACGTCGAGCACGTAGGGGCCGTCGGCGGGGTTGCCGATGGCCAGCGACTTCGCGATGGTGTCCGGCTTGACCGGCCGGACCACGTCGTGGCCCTGCTTGAACGCCGCCGAGACCGGCGAGCAGCCGTTGGCCTGGGCGCCGAAGATCTTGTACGGCGACTCCTCGACCAGGCCGAGCCGCACCAGCTCGGTGAAGCCCTTGTCGACCTTGGTCAGCTGCGAGCCCGACGCCACCGGGATCACGACCTGCTCCGGGAGCCGCCAGCCGAGCTGCTCGGCGACCTCGTAGCCCAGCGTCTTGGAGCCCTCGGCGTAGTAGGGGCGGACGTTGACGTTGACGAAGGCCCAGCCGTCCTCCTCGCCGGCGATCTCCGAGGCGAGCCGGTTCACGTCGTCGTAGTTGCCCTTCACCGCCACCAGGTTCTCGGTGTAGACGGCACTCGTGACGACCTTCGCGGTCTCCAGGTCGTGCGGGATGAACACCACGGTCTTCATCCCGGCCCGCGCGCCCGCGGCGGCAACGGCGTTGGCCAGGTTGCCCGTCGAGGGACAGGCGAAGACCTTCATGCCGAGCTCGCGGGCCGCCGAGAGGGCGATCGCCACGACGCGGTCCTTGAAGGAGTGCGTGGGGTTGCCGGAGTCGTCCTTGACCCACAGGTTCTTCATGCCGAGCTCGCGGGCGAGGTTGTCGGCCTTGAGCAGTCGGGTGAAGCCGGGCTCCATGTTGGGGCTCGAGGCGATGTCGGTGGGCACCGGCAGCAGCTGCTGGTAGCGCCAGATGTTCTTGGGGCCGGCCTCGATCTGGGCGCGGGTCAGCGCGGGGAAGTCGTAGCCGATCTCCAGCGGGCCGAAGCACTCGGTGCAGGCGTAGAACGGGCCCAGCTCCGAGGTGGCGCCGCACTCGCGACACGAGAGGTGGGTGGCGTTCCCGAAGGCACCCTCCCGCCGTGCACCGGCGGCACCGGTCGCGGCGCCGGCCGTGGGGGACAAGAGTGACGTGCTCAAGGAGGCCTCCTTCTCATCTTCCCCGGGCCGGCTCTCGGCGCGGGACGGAATTAGCACCATGTCGTCAGCGGACCTCGAACGTCGTGACGGCGGGTTGCCGGGGCTTCAGCGGGCCGTGTCCCTCTGCCCCTCTCGATGAGCAGTCACTACTGTAGGGAGTCGTCTCAGTATGTGCACATTGAGTTCACCATCCGAGACGGCTCGTCTCAGGGCAGACTGGGGCCATGCAGTCCTGGCGGGTCCGGCAGGCGCTCAACGCGCTGAACGGCTCCACCCTGCTCGGCCTCGCCCTCGCGGTCGGGTCCCGCTCGCACCTCGTGGCCGCCGACCGCGGCACGCTGCTGGCGACGCGCTCCCGCCTCCGGCTCCCCGGTGCCTCGGCATTCACTGTCGGCGACGTCGTGCTCACCCACCACGACGCGTCCTGGGTCGCGGCGCGCCCGCGGCTGCTGCGCCACGAGCAGCGGCACAGCTGGCAGTACGCCGCGTGCCTGGGCCTGCCGATGCTGCCGCTGTACGGCGCGGCCGCCGCCTGGTCGCTGCTGCGCGGGGGCGACGCCGCGGTCCACAACGCGTTCGAGCGCTGGGCCGGCCTGGCGGACGGCGGCTACCCGACGATCAGCCGTCGCGCTCGGCTGCGGCGCTCAGCTGCCTGAGCAGCTCCATCACGCCTGCGGGCCCCGGTACGACGAGGTCCGCGATGTCGGCCAGCGCCTGCTCCTCGGCGGAGCCCGAGCAGACCAGGAAGGACGGGAGCCCCTGCGAGCGCAGCGCCCGGGCCGCCTCGAACGCCTCGAGGTCGCCGAGGTCGTCCCCGACGAAGACCACGCCGCCGGCGTCGGTGTCGGCGACGACCTCACGCAGGGCGTGGCCCTTGTGCATCCCCGGGGCGCGGACCTCGAGCACGAGGCGGCCGGGCTCGAGGGCGAGGCCGTGACGTTCCGCGGCGTCGGTGAGCTCCGGCTCCAGCCGGGCGAAGGCGGCGGCCGGGTCGGACAGGCGGCGGGTGTGCACCGCCACGGCCAGGCCCTTCTCCTCGACGTAGGCGTCGGCCGCGCCCTCTGCCGCGAGCAGCTTCGGCAGCTCGGCCCGGAACGCGGCCAGGCCGGCCGGGACCTCGTGGGTCACGTAGGTGCGCTCGTCGGAGTCCCACTGCTCGTTGCCGTACTGGCCGCGCACGAGCAGCCGGGCGCCGGGCGGGAGCGCGTCGGCCACCTCGTCGAGGGCGCCGAGCTCGACGACCTGGTGCGCGGGGCGGCCGGTGATGATCGCGACCGCGCGGACGCGGGCGGCGAGGCCGACGAGCGCGTCGTGACCCTCGGGGTGGATCACCGCCGCTGCGGGGTCGTCGACGATCGGCGACAGGGTGCCGTCGAAGTCGAGGCCGACCACGACCTCGCGGGCCACGGCGACCACGGCGTCGTACTGCCGGCGGGCTTCCTCGGACCGGAACTCCATGCCCCCACCCAACCAGATCGCGCGAGAAGGCGCCCGGTCGGCGTCAGCTGCGGTAGTCGGTGGTGAGGATGACCGTCAGCCGGTCGCCGCGCATCGGCGAGATGGCGGGGCGCAGCCGGTGGATCCCCAGGTCGCGGGCCAGCAGCTTGGCCTCGGGCTGGAGTCGCGCGGGGAAGTACACGGTGCTGGCCGGGATCGTGCCGTACCAGTTGTCCGAGCCGACGACCTTCCAGCCGGCACCGGAGGCCCGGCGGGCGGTCCGGCCGGCGAGGCCGCTGATCCCGGAGTTGTTGTAGACCTCGACATAGGTGCCGGCCCGGCGCACGGGCGGCTTCTTGTGCTTGGGCTTCTTCTCCTTGATGACCGGCTCGGGCGCGGTCTTCGTCGGCGCGGGCTCCGTCGGGGTGGCGGTCACCGTGCGGGCCACGTGCGGCTCGGCCTTCTCGCCGCCGGTGGCGAAGAACGCCGCCCCGGCGACGATCACCGCGGCGGCGGAGAGCAGCGCGACCGGCGAGGAGAGCGCGATCCCGCGCTGGTCGGCGACCCGGCGCACCTCAGACCTCGAAGCCGAGGCGGCGCGCGGATCGGGCGCGCTGGCGGGCGGCGCGCAGCCGGCGCAGGCGGCGGACCAGCAGCGGGTCGAAGGCCAGCGCCTCCGGGCGGTCGATGAGCGCGTTGAGCACCTGGTAGTAGCGCGTGGAGGACATGTCGAACTTCTCGCGGACCGCCTGCTCCTTGGCACCGGCGTACTTCCACCACTGGCGCTCGAAGTTCAAGATGTCGCGGTCGCGCTCGGACAGGTCGTCGAGAGTGACCTGGCTCTGGTCATCGTTGAGGGCGTTCGCGGCGTCCATGTCCCGGCTCCTGGTCCTGCTCTGCTGCGATGTCTGGTGCGGGTCAGCTGGGCTCAGTCCTGCTCGTCCAACTTGTCCCATCGTAGGCGACGAACCACAACCGTGTCATTTGCATGCGGCGTTTCGCCCCGGAGAATGACGGCGTGCCGTCCCCTGAGTCCCAGTCGCCCCAGCCGTCCCCCGCCGAACCCGTTTCCGGGCTTCCCCGCAGGCTACCGACCGGCCTGCCGCCGCTCGACCTCACGCTCGGTCCTCGCGTCTGCGAGCCGCTTCCCGCGGACCGTCCCGTGCGCTGGGGCGTCCTCGCCACCGGCAAGATCGCGAAGGCCATCGCGACCGCGCTCGGGCTCCTCGAGGACGCCGAGATCGCGGCCGTCGCGGCGCGGCGGCTCGAGTCCGCCGAGGCGTTCGCGCAGCAGTACGGCGCGGGCACGGCGTACGGCGACTACCGCGCGCTCGTCGAGGACCCGGACGTCGACGTGGTGTACGTCGCCACTCCCCACGCGCTCCACCACGAGCACGTCCTGATGGCGCTCGAGGCGGGCAAGGCGGTGCTGTGCGAGAAGGCGCTCACGCTGACCGAGGCGCAGGCCGCCGAGCTGGTGTCCGTCGCTCGCGAGAAGCAGCTGTTCCTCATGGAGGCCATGTGGATGCGCTGCAACCCGATGATCCGGCGGCTGCAGCAGATCCTCGCCACGGGTGAGCTCGGTGCGGTCACCCAGGTCCGCGCCGACCTCGGCTTCCGGGTCGACGCGCCCGCCACCGACCGGCTGCTCGCACCCGAGCTGGGCGGCGGCGCCCTGCTCGACATGGGGATCTACCCGCTCACCTTCGCGCAGCTGTTCCTCGGGGAGCCGGCGAAGGTCGCCGCCGCCGGGACGCTCTCGGACCTCGGGGTGGACCTCAACATCGCGCTCGCGCTGGCCTACGACACCGGCGCGGTCGCCTCCCTCACCGCGTCCATGACCGGCCCGTCGCCGCGGACCGCGTCGATCACCACCGAGCTCGGCCGCTTCGACCTGGCCGACTCGTTCCACCATCCGGCTTCGGCGACCTGGGTCAGCGGCGATCACACCGAGACCCTCGAGGAGCCGATGCTCGGCGGCGGTCTCGCCCACGAGGCGATCGAGGTGATGCGCTGCCTGCGCAACGGCGAGACCGAGAGCCCGCTGGTGCCGCTCGACGAGTCGGTCGCACTGATGGGCCTGATGGACGCCATCCGCCGCGACCTCGGGGTGCGCTACGACGCCGACCGATGACTGTGACGACTGTGTCGCTCTCGTGACGATTGTTGCGACCTGAACGCCGCCACCTTGCGAACCTGTTGCAACCCCGCCGTCCGCCGGCCACCGGCCTTCCGCCGGTAGTTGGGCCGTTCCTACGTTGGCGCCTCCCACGATCCCGACCACGGAGGCGACGATGCGCACTCATCGAGGACTGCGGCTGGCCGCGGGCCTGGTCACGGCAGGACTGGTGCTGGCCGGCTGCGGCCAAGGGTCCGACGACGGCAGCACCGGCGGCACGACCGACGCGGGCGGAGGCTTCTCGGTCTACGTCTGCGAGCCGGAGCACCTGATCCCCCAGAACACCAACGAGACCTGCGGCGCCGAGGTGCTCAACGCGCTGTTCACGCCGCTGGTCAACTTCGACCCCAAGACCACCGACGCGTTGTGGGGCGA
>JBQCEF010000486.1:0-3392 GCA_051960495.1 Nocardioides sp.
ATTGCCGCCGAACTCAACGCACGCCCCCGCAAGACCCTCCACTGGCACACCCCCGCAGAAGCTCTCGACGCACTACTGTCCGGAGAGACCAACATCGATGGTGTTGCGCTGACCCCTTGAATCCGCCCTCGGCGAGAGTGCCGCGCACGCACAGTTGGCCTGGTGGACTGCCGATCGCATGGCGCCTGCCCTCGAGGCGAGTCGAGTCCATGTCGCCGCGACCGATGACGACATCGTGGGCGTCTGCCAGACCGGTGAACTGGCCGGCGAGCAGGTCATCTGGAAGTTGTACCTCGCTCCGCAGTACCGGGGTCGGTCGCTCGGGGTGGAGCTGTTGCGCCGAGCGATCGCATCTCTCCCGCAGGGAGTCAGCAGCGTCGACGTAGAGCATTTCGCCGGGAACACCCGAGCCGCGAAGTTCTACGAACGCGAGGGCTTCAAGGTCATTCGCACAGACCCGCCCCCTACAGGCGAGTCACCGAACAGCGCCATCGTCTGGCGTCGTCGGCAACTTCCATGACGCGCGCTGATGCCGCGTTGAGGGGAAGCGCCGACCGGCCGTTTCCAGACGATGGTCTCGTCAGTCGCCCGGCATCGCTCATACCTCGCCGACGGCCTGGTCTCCCTGCTCGACATGACGAAGGATCTCGTCGACCACCTCCGGGAGCGGCCTCGTCGCGTCGATCATCACTCCCCCGCTGGGGATGTCCTCCCTGGTCTGGTGGAGCCGGACGATCAGGTCGCGCTCGGCTGGTTGCGAGCCCCATTCGTCGTGGGGTCGCTGGTCGAGCCGCCGGTGCAGGGTGTCGAGGTCGACGTCGAGCACGAAGACCTCGTCGAACAAGTCGATGAACTTCGAGAAGTTGCGGGAGCCGCCGCAGAAGAAAATGACGGGCTCCTGGTCGTCGGCCACCAGGGCTCGCACACGGCCCTCGTCCCAGATGTGGTGCTGGTGCAGGGCGGTGTCTGTTGCCTCGCCCGTCTCGGGGTCGCCCTGGTAGGCGAGCTCCCTGTCGCCGTGGATGGCCAGGTAGCCACGCCGGTTCAGCTCACGGCACACCGAACTCTTGCCCGTTCCGGACACGCCCTCGACGAGGTAGTTGCGGACGCCCATCAGGGGATTATTCATCGCGCGGACGGAACGCGACCTGTGACACTGTCACGCATGTCGCAACCGTCGCCCCAGGAACACGTCGACGCGCGCGTCCGCGAGTACTACGGTCTCGAGTTCGACGAGGGCGACCGCCTCGTCGGCAGGTCAGGACAGGGTCGGCTCGAGTTCGAGCGAACCCAGCAGCTCGTGGGCGAGCGGGTGCCCGCGGGCTCGCGCATCATCGACGTCGGCGGCGGCACCGGCCTGCACGCGGCCGCACTCGCCGAGCGGGGTGACACCGTCCTGCTCGTCGATCCCGTGCCGCGGCACGTCCAAACGGCCCGCCGCCACGGCATCTTCGCAGCGACGCAGGGTGACGCACGGTCACTGCCGGTGGACGACGACACCTTCGACGCGGCCCTGGTCCTCGGTCCGCTGTACCACCTGGTCGATCGGGATGACCGCCTCCGCGCGTTGCGTGAGGCGATCCGGGTCGTCCGTCCGGGCGGTTGGGTGTTCGCCGCCGGGATCTCGAGGCTGTCCGCCATGGCCTGGGTCACGGTGATCGGGCCGTCGATCGAACGCGCAACCAGCGGCACGGCAACGCCACGGCCCGGGTACCCGGAGAAGTGGCGGAGGCTCATCGAGGAGGGCGCGGGCGAGCTCGGCCACACCGGTTTTCCCGGCGGTCACTTCCACCTGGCCGACGACCTCGAGCAGGAGGCTCGGGACGCCGGGCTGCTCGACGTGCGGGTCGTCGGGATCGAGGGCCCGGGCGCCCAGGCGATCGAGATCGACAGGTCGCACGACCCGGCGCTCGTCGCGGCGGCACGCGTGCTCGCTGAGACGTACGAGGCACAGCCCGGCCTGCGCGACCTGAGCCCCCATCTGCTCGCCATGGGTATGTCGCCGGGCGAAGACGGGGCACGGCCGGACAGCTGAACCCCGTCGGGGCGTAACGTGCAGACCCTTCGCACACCAGGGGGAACGGATGACTGGCTTCTCGGCGAGACGGCTGGCGCGGGTCCGCGAGCTGCTGGAGGGTCACGTCGATTCGGGCTTCGTCCCGGGCATGGTGGCCGTCCTCGCCCGCCACGGCGAGGTGCAGGTCGAGACAACGGGCACCCTCGCCTTCGACGGTCCCGGGGCGAGCACGCCGATGGGCACCGACACGATCTGTCGCATGACCTCCATGACGAAGCCGGTCGTCGCCGCCTGTGCGATGACGTTGGTCGAGGACGGCGCGCTCCGTCTCGACGACCCGGTGGACGAGCTGCTGCCGGAGCTGGCAAACATGACCGTGCTCGCCGACCCCCACGGCCCGCTCGAGGACACCGTCCCGGCGAAGCGCGCGATCACGCTGCGGGACCTGCTCTCCTTCACCCTCGGCACCGGAATGGTCCCCGCCGAACCGGGGACGGTTCCGATCGCCGACGCTCTCGAGGCGCTGGACGCGATCGAGCCGGAACCGCCGCCGGACGAGTGTATCCGCCGGCTCGGCGCGCTCCCGCTCGTCCACCAGCCGGGTGAGCGCTGGATGTACGAGCTGGGTGCGGACGTGCTGGTCGTGCTCGTCGCTCGCGCTGCCGGCAGGCCCTTCGGGGAGGTGCTGCACGACCGGATCTGCGCGCCGCTGGGGATGAAGGACACCGCGTTCAGCGTCGGCCCGGAGAGCATCGAGCGGCTGGCGACCGCGTACCGGGCAGGCGACTCGGCCGGGGAGGTCGTCGTCGAGGACCCACCTGATGGTCACTGGAGCCGGCCTCCGGTGTTCGAGTCAGGCGGCGGCGGACTCGTCTCGACCGCCGAGGACTACCTCGCGTTCGCCTCCGCGCTGCTCGCCGGCGGTGTCCACCACGGTGAGCACGTGCTCTCCGAGCACTCGGTGAGGCTGATGACCAGCGACCAGCTCACCCCGGCACAGAAGGCGGTCTCCGGGTTCTGGCCGGGGTACTTCGACACGATGGGCTGGGGCTTCGGGATGTCGGTCGTCACCCGGCGCACACAGCCGGGCCCCTCGGCCGGGAGCTACGGGTGGAACGGCTTCTACGGCTCGGCCTGGTTCAACGACCCGGCCGAGGACCTGACGACGATCTTCCTCATGCAGCGGGCGCACGCCGGTGACCAGCGGCAACCGATGTGGCGCGAGCTCTGGACCGCTGCGTACGACGCGATCGACGACTGAGCCGGGCGAGGGGGGGGCGCCCCGGGCGCGGGGGGGGGCCCCCCAAACGGGAGAGGAACGGGGGGGGAGACACGAAAAAAAAACCACCCACCCCGTCTCCAATTTGGGGGGTTA
>JBQCEF010000487.1:0-5845 GCA_051960495.1 Nocardioides sp.
CAAGGAGCCGGCCCTGCAGCAGTTCCTGCTGCTCGTCGGCGCGCTGCGCGCGATGTGCGAGACCGGCCGGCCGCCCAGCCAGGTGCTCGACTCGTTCCTGCTCCGCTCGCTCGCGGTGGCCGGCTACTCCCCGTCGTTCGAGGCCTGCGCCAGGTGCGGGGTCGAGGGGCCGCACCGCGCGTTCAGCCCGGCGTCGGGCGGCATGCTGTGCGCCGACTGTCGGGTCCCGGGCACGGCCAGCCCCGCCCTGGAGACGGTGCTGCTGCTCAGCGCGCTGCTCACCGGCGACTGGGCGGTGGTGGAGGCCAGCGACCCCCGGCACCGCAAGGAGGCGACCAGCCTGGTGTCGGCGTACCTCGCCTGGCACCTCGAGCGTGGGCTGAAGTCGCTCTCGCACGTGGAGCGCTGAGCCGGCTCAGGCCTCCTGCCCCAGCCGGTCGACCGCCGCGTTGAAGCGCTCCAGCAGCCGGCCGAACTCGGCCCGCTCCTCGGGGGTCCAGTCCGACATCGCCTCGTAGAGACGGGTGCGCCGGTGCAGGCGCGTGGAGTCGAGGATCTCCCGGCCCTCGTCGGTCAGGTCGAGGATCGACGCCCGACGGTCGGTCGCGTCGGTGGTGCGCGCCGCCAGCCCGGCGTCCTCCAGCGACTTCACCTGGCGGGTGATCGTCGACGGGTCGAGACCGAACGCGGCCGCCAGCGCCCCGAGCCGTTGCGGGCCCTCGTCGGCGAGCTGGCACATGATCCCGTACGCCGAGCGCTCCAGCGTCATGTCGCCGCTGGTGGTGGACAGGTGGATCCGTTGGACCCGTCGCAGCAGGACAGTCATCTGCTGCTCGATCTTCCGGTTGGCCTCGTCCATCGCCTTGAGTCCTCCGACCCGTCGGTGGTGTTGGATGAAGCATAGGTGTCGCAAGGGAGAGGAGTGGTCGTGAAGCGCAGCCCGAGGCGTCGCGAGGTGCGCCCGCCGACCCCGCACCCCTCCGGGGCGCGTCCTCCCGCGATCCCGGCCGAGCTGGTCCCGCGCCACGTCGCGGTCGTCATGGACGGCAACGGGCGCTGGGCCAAGGAGCGCGGCCTGCCCCGCACGGCCGGTCACCAGCAGGGGGAGCACTCGCTGTTCGACGTGGTCGAGGGGGCGATCGAGATCGGCGTCAAGGCGATCTCGGCCTACGCGTTCTCGACCGAGAACTGGAGCCGCAGCCCCGAGGAGGTCCGCTTCCTGATGGGCTTCAACCGGGACGTGATCCGGCGCCGGCGCGACGAGATGCACGAGCTCGGGGTCCGCGTCCGCTGGGCCGGGCGGGCGCCCCGGCTGTGGAAGTCGGTGATCAAGGAGCTCGTGGTCGCCGAGGAGCTGACCCGCGACAACGACGTGCTCACGCTGACGATGTGCGTCAACTACGGCGGTCGCGCCGAGGTCGCCGACGCAGCGCGCTCGATCGCGCGCGAGGTCGCGGCCGGGAGGCTCGACCCGGAGAAGGTCGACGAGAAGACGTTCGCGCGCCACCTCTACGTCCCCGAGCTTGCCGACGCGGACCTGGTGTGGCGGACCTCGGGGGAGCAGCGGCTGAGCAACTTCATGCTCTGGCAGGCGGCCTACTCCGAGCTGGTGTTCACCGACGTGCTGTGGCCCGACGTCGACCGGCGCCACCTGTGGCACGCCGTGGACCTCTACGCGCGGCGCGACCGGCGGTACGGCGGCGCCTGACCCGATCCCCGGGCCGATCCCTGGCCGATTCCCTGGGCACCGTCGGACAAATCCTTCGGCGATAGCGGGTCGTACCCGGTCATAGCGCCGCCCGGCCGGGGGAGCGGCCTCGACACCGGACTCCGCGGTCCGCAACAGTTCGGGGGAGGTGCCGCAGCGCAGGGCGGCACCTCGTGAGGAGGGACGTGGTCCTCGCGACCGAGCGCACCGCCCGGCCGTCGGCCGACCGGGCCGCGACGCACGCCCTGACCGTCTACCTGCCGCGGATCCTGGGTGACTGGCTGACCGGCAGCCCGGAGCGCAACCACCGTGCCGTCGACGGGACCCTGGTGTTCGCCGACATCTCCGGCTTCACCCGGCTCACCGAGCGGCTCTCCCGGCTGGGGCGGGTCGGCGCCGAGGAGATGAGCGACGCCCTGAACGCGACGTTCACCCAGCTCCTCGGAGAGGCGCAGGCCGACGGGGCGGACCTGGTCAAGTGGGGCGGCGACGCGGTGCTGCTGCTGTTCGACGGCCCCCAGCACGCCGCCCGGGCCGCACGCGCGGCGTACCGGATGCGCGGGCGGCTGCGCACCGTCGGACGGCTGACCACCAGCGCCGGGCACGCGCGGCTGCGGATGTCGGTCGGCGTGCACAGTGGGACGTTCCACTTCTTCCTGGTCGGCGACCCGGACCTGCACCGCGAGCTGATCGTGTGCGGCCCCGACGTGTCCACGGTCGCCGAGACCGAGGCGCAGGCGAGCGCCGGCCAGATCGCGCTGAGCCCGGCGACCTGCGCCCTGCTGGACCCCCGCCTCATCGGCGCACCCGTCGGCACGGTGGGACGGCTGCTGCGGCGCGAACCCGACCTGCCCGAGCCGGTGCCGAGCGTGGTCCGGCCGGCGTGGCCGGAGAGCGTCGTACGAGGACTGCCGGTGGCGATCCGCCAACACCTGCTGCAGGGGGCAGGCGAACCCGAGCACCGGCACATCGCGGTCGGCTTCGTGGCGTTCTCCGGCACCGACCGGCTGCTCGCCGAGGAGGGACCCGAGGCGACGGCCGCGGCGCTCGACCACAGCATCCGCGTCGTTGCCGAGGCGGTCGCCGACCACAAGGTGACGTTCTTCGAGACCGACATCAACCGTGACGGGGGCAAGATCATGCTCACCGCCGGTGCCCCGACCAGCGCCGGCCACGACGCGGAGCGGATGCTGCGCGCCGCCCGGGTCGTGGTCGAGCGGGCGGGCCGGCTGCCGATGCGGGTGGGGGTGAACGTCGGCAACGTGTTCTCCGGCGACTTCGGACCGCCGTTCCGGCGCACCTACTCGGTCAAGGGCGACGCGATCAACCTCGCGGCGCGACTCGTGGCGCGCGCCGAGCCCGGCCGGGTGCTGGCGACCGTCGCGGTCCCCGAGCAGTCCCCGACCTCGTTCGCGCTGCGGCCGCTCGCGCCGTTCACCGTCAAGGGCAAGGCCCGGCCGGTGCACGCGGTCGACGTCGGGCCGGTGCGGCACGAGGTGGAGGTCTGGAGCCGGGCCTCGGGCCCCCTGGTAGGGCGCGGCGACGAGGTCCGGCTGATGACCGAGGCGGTGCACGCGGCCCGGAGGCGGGTCGGTGGCCACGTCGACGTCGTGGGGGAGCCGGGCCTGGGCAAGACGCGGCTGCTCGAGGAGGTCCGCTCGTTGGCCGCCGACCTGACCGTCCTGGCGGTCACCTGCGACGAGTTCGAGGCGTCCACGCCGTACCACTCCTTCCGGCTGCTGCTGCGCGAGCTGCTCGGGATCCGCGACGGGACCCCGGTCGAGGCGGTGCGCGAGCGGCTGGTCGCCCGGGTGCGCGACAACGCGCCCGGGCTGCTCGAGTGGCTGCCGCTGCTCGGCGTCCCCCTCGACGTGGTGCTGCCGGAGACCGAGCGCACCCGGTCGCTCAGCGACGAGTTCCGCAAGCGCCGGGTGGAGGAGGTCGTCGGCGACTTCCTCCACCTGCTGCTGCCCACGCCCACGCTGATCGTGCTCGACGACGCCCACTTCCTCGACAGCGCCTCCGCGGACCTGCTGGGCCACCTGACCCGGAAGCTGCCGGCGGCGCCGTGGCTGGTGGTCACCGGGCGGCGCGAGCGCGAGGGCGGCCAGGGCTGGGCGGGACCGGCGGCCCCGACGACCCGGCTGCGGCTCACCCCGCTCAGCGACGAGGAGGCGGTGCGGCTGCTGCAGGTCGCCACCGAGGACCACCCGCTGCCGCGGCCGACCATCGCCGCGAACGCGGCCCGGGCGGGCGGCAACCCGCTGTTCCTGGAGTCGCTGATCCACGCCGCGGACGGCTCTGGGTCGGTGACCGACCTGCCGCAGTCCGTGCAGGACCTCGTCACGGCGCAGGTGGACCGGTTGGCGCCCGCGGACCGCGTGGTGCTGCGCTACGCCTCCGTGCTGGGCATGCGCTTCAACACCCACGACCTCGCCACGCTGGTGCTCGGCCACGCCCCGGCCCCCGAGCAGCACACCTACGCCCGGCTCGGCGAGTTCCTCGTCCGCGACTCCGGCGCGATGCTGCGGTTCCGTCACGCGCTCATGCGCGACGTGGCCTACCACGGGCTGCCGTTCCGGACCCGGCAGCAGCTGCACGCCAAGGTCGGCGAGCGGCTCGAGCGGACGAACCCGGACAGCAGCCTGGAGCTGTTGTCGCTGCACTTCCTCGAGGCCCGTCGCTACGACAAGGCCTGGCGCTACGCGACAGCGGCCGCGCGCAACGCCAAGGCCAGGTTCGCCAACCAGGAGGCCGTCGACCTGTTCTCCCGGGCGCTCGAGGCGGAGCGCCGGGGCCCGGCCGCCATGGTCCCGGCGCTCGACGTCGGCGCCGTGCTCGAGGAGATGGGCGACACCTGGTTCGCCATCGGCCTGCCGGAGCAGTCGGCCGACGCCTACCGGCGGGCCCGGCGCCAGCTCGCCGCCGACCCCGTGCGGGCGGCGCGGGTGGTGGCCAAGGAGGCCCGGATCGACCAGCGGTTGCGCAAGCTGCCGCAGTCGCTGCGCCGGGTCAGCCGCGCGCTGCGCACCCTCGAGCAGGAGCCCGGCCGCTGGGCCAGCTCGGCTCGCTCCTTGCTGGCCATGCGCTACGCGATCAGCCGGCTGGCGCAGGGCCGGGTCGAGGACGCGCTGGCGTGGGGCCACCGAGCCGCAGCGGATGCGGAGGAGTCGGTCGACAAGCTCACCATCGCGCTCGCCTACAGCAACCTGTTCGGCATCTACGTCGCGGTGGGGCGCGAGCCGGAGCTCCCGTACGGCGAGCTGGCTCTGCACGCCTACGTCGAGCTCGAGGACCTGCCGCACCAGGCAGACTGCACCAACAGCCTCGCCTTCGCTGCGCACAACCTCCACCAGTGGCAGGTCGCCGTCGAGATGTTCGCCAAGGCAGAGGTGATCTACCGCCGGATCGGCGACACGCAGGGCGAGGCGCTCGCGGCGTACAACCGGGCCGAGGTGCTGGTGCGCCAGGGCCGTCTCGAGGATGCCCGGCCCCTCCTGGACGAAGCGCTGGTGACCGCGCGCGCGGTGTCCGACGGGGAGCTGCAGGGGATCGCCCTGCGCGAGCTGGGCCGCATCGCCTGTCGCAGCGGGGACCTGGCGGGCGGCCTGGACGCGTTCGAGCGGTCGCTGGCCGTCTTCGAGGAGATCGACGAGCCGGAGGAGGTGCCTGCCACCGAGCTCGCCGCCTGCGAGGGGCTGCTGCTCGGAGGTGACGCGGCGGGCGCGCTGACCCGGCTCGACTCCCTGCCACCGCTGGACGACACGGCGCTGCTGCCGACGCTGCACCGGGTGCGCGGGTGCGCCTTGCTCGTGCTCGGGCAGCCGGAGGCGGCTCGCGCGGAAATCGCAGCTGCGCTGGCGGCGGCGCGTGAGGAGGACAACCGCTACGAGGAGGCGCTGGTACGGCTGGTCCGGAGCGCGCTGCCGGTGCCCGCGGACGGTTCGGGCGAGGGCCTTGGCTCAACGGCCGATGAGCCGGCCTCGATCCTCGCCGAGCTCGGCGTCGTCGCCGTGCCGCTCCCCGCAGGGGTCGGTACGTCGTACCTCCCCGGCGGCTGACTCCGCTCGAGGCGCTCGACCGGCCCGCCTACGGTGGAGGACATGCACCCCGAGAGCGACCAAACCAGCCGTTTCC
>JBQCEF010000488.1:0-6409 GCA_051960495.1 Nocardioides sp.
CACTGGCAGATCCGCCAACCCTTCGACGGCATCTACATCTGGCGCGACCCCTACGGCGCCTACTACCTCGTCGACCACACCGGCACCCGCAAGACCAACCCCCCACCACGCCGAGCACGACCCCGCAGAACACCACCCGGCACCCGACCCAAACCCCTCGTCGTCGCCATCTCCTACACCGACACCATCGTCGAGTACGACGCCGACGCCGCCTGACCGGACACAGCAGATCCGGGCACCTGTCAGACTCGTCGCTCATGGACGAGGAACCGCGCACCCGCTGGCACGAGCTGACCGGCGGCAGCACGGGGGAGGACTACGCCGCCCGGTTCGCGAAGCTCGCGAGCAGCGGCAAGGACATGCACGGCGAGGCGACCTTCTGCGCCGGCCTGGCCGCGCCCGGCGGCCGCATCCTCGACGCCGGCTGCGGCACCGGCCGCGTGGCGATCCGGCTGGCGGAGCTGGGCTACGAGGCGGTCGGCGTGGACGTCGACGAGTCGATGCTCGCGGTCGCCCGCCGGGAGGCCCCGGACTTCACCTGGGTCACCGGCGACCTCGCGGCCCTCCCCGGCCCGGTGACGGTGCAGGCGCCGTACGACCTCGTGGTGATGGCCGGCAACGTCGTACCCCTCCTCGCACCGGGGACGCTCGCCGCGACCATGCGTGGACTGTCCGGCCTGCTCGCCCTCGACGGCGTCCTGGTCGCCGGCTTCGGTCTCGACCAGGCGCACCTGCCGCCGCGCTGCCCCGTCACCCCGCTGGCGGAGTACGACGACGCCGCGACAGCGGCCGGCCTGGTGCCGGCCGGGCGATGGAGCACCTGGGACGCCCAGCCGTTCCGCGAGCAGGACGGCTACGCCGTCAGCGTGCACCGCCCGGCCTGACTATCGACGCGCCAGGCACCGAGCCGCCACAGTCGAGGGATGACCGAGCTCGACTTCTCCGGCCTCCGGGCGATGTTCATCAACTGCACCCTCAAGCGTTCGCCCGAACGCAGCCACACGCAGGGGCTGGTCGACCGAAGCGCCGCCATCATGCGCAAGCACGGCGTCGAGGTGGAAGTCCTGCGCGCGATCGACCACGACATCGCCACCGGCGTCTACACCGACATGACCGAGCGCGGCTGGGAGACCGACGCGTGGCCGGCCATCCACGACCGGGTGATGGCCAGCGACATCCTGGTCCTCGCCGGGCCGATCTGGCTGGGCGACAACTCGAGCGTCACCAAGAAGGTCATCGAGCGGCTGTACGGCGGCTCCGGCGACCTCAACGACACGGGGCAGTACGCCTCCTACGGCCGGGTCGCCGGCTGCCTGATCACCGGCAACGAGGACGGCATCAAGCACTGCGCGCAGAACATCCTCTACTCGCTGCAGCACATCGGCTACACGATCCCGCCGCAGGCCGATGCCGGCTGGATCGGTGAGGCCGGCCCGGGGCCGTCGTACCTCGACGAGGGGAGCGGCGGGCCGGAGAACGACTTCACCAACCGCAACACCACGTTCATGACCTGGAACCTCATGCACCTGGCCAAGCTGCTGAAGGACGCAGGCGGCATCCCGGCCTTCGGCAACCAGCGCTCGGAGTGGGACGCGGGCGCGCGGTTCGACTTCGAGAACCCGGAGTACCGCTAGCTGGTCAGCCGGCGCGCCAGATCCAGTTGCGGCGCTCGTAGAGCTCGGTCAGCCCCAGCCGCCGCATGTTGTGCAGCGACGGGTTCGGCTCCTCGGGCGTCTCCGCTCCGGTCTCGGTCACCACGGTGGTGCACCCGGCCGACGCGGCGTCCCGGATCCGCCGGACCATCAGCGCTCCCTGAGCGCCTCGTCCGCGGTGCGCCGGCAGGGTGGCGGCACCGCACAGGCTGCCGATGTCGTCGAAGGTGAGCAGGGTCGCCGCCGCCACGAGGTCGTCACCGTCCCAGGCTCCGTACGTCGTGAAGCCGGCCTCGTGCCACGCCGGGACCCGGGCGAACCAGGCCGGCAGTGGGCTGTCGAGCGGCATCCCGAAGCCGGCACACATCACGTGCGCGTAGGCCTCACTGTCCTCGGGGCCGAGCACGCCGAGGCGCAGGTCGGTCGGCACGTCGGGCCGGTCGCGGGTGTCCCCGGCGAACTTCACCCAGGCCGAGCCGGGCGTCGCGCCGGCGTCGGCCAGCAGGTCGTCCCAGCCGGCCGGGTGGGCGCGCGGAGACACCTGGAACACGGTCGACGGCCCCCCGTTGGCTCGCACGAAGTCGCACACCTCGTCGAGTACGGACCGGGTGAGCGGCTCGGTGACGCCGAGGCCGATCGTGCGGTTCCAGAAACCGCCGGTGGGGTCGTGGGCCATCACGGTGCACACGCCGCCCCCGATCCGGGCCTGGGCCATCCCGAGCGCCTCCCGGGTGCCGTCGTCGGCCTGCGCGAAGAAGCGGTACATGTACTCCGCCTCGCCGAGCTCGGCCGCGCGCACCAGGTCGCTGTCCACCATCTGCTCACCACCATCCTTGTCGGCGCGCCCAGCGCAGCAGCAGCATGCTCACGCTGACCATCACGACGAGCACCACGACCAGGTGCACGACATGGGTCTTCTCGTTGACGATCACGTTCATCCCGTAGACCGAGGCGATCGCGGTGATCGGGAGCGTCACGGCGGCGATCACGGCGAGCCGCTCCATCGCGACGGTCATCTTGGTGTGCACCTTGGTCTGGTAGAGCTCGATCACCCCGAAGAGGAACTGCGCCTCGCCGTCCGCGATCGAGCGCACCTTGTCGAACTGCACCGCCAGATCGCGCGCGTAGGCGCGCCACGCGTCGGGCACCGACTGCTCGAGCGTGTCGAGCCGCTCGCACACGTCGTGGGTCTGCGCCGACATCGTCCGGGCGGTGATCAGCTCGTGCCGGATCAGGAACATCCGCTCGAGCAGCTCCTCGGGGTTGGTCAGCTGGGACTGCATGACCTGCTGCTCCAGCCCGGGCAGCCGCTCGGCGACCTCGCCGATCAGGTCGCGCTGGCGACGGGCCACCGCCGAGCTCAGGGCGTACGACGCCTCCGCGGGTGACCCGGGCCGGAACCGGCCTTGCCTGATCCGCTCCAGGACGGCCTCGGTCTCCACGAGCGCGGCGGCCGGGTCCACCACCGGGTTGAGCGGGCCGTGCACCGTGACCAGGAAGCGCTCGCCGACGATCTGGTCGAGCTCGAGCAGGTGGACGTGACCGGCCTCGCCGCGCAACGGCGTGTGCATCGTGACGAAGTAGTGGTCGTCGTAGCAGTGCACGGTCGGCACGTGGTTGCGCCGGGCGCATGCTTCGAGGACCCGCGGATGCACGCCCAGGCCGTGCAGGAACCCGTCGACCTCGGTGTCCCAGTGCGGCACGTCCACCCACAGGAACCCGCTCTCACGGGCGAACAGCGTGACGACGTCGTCGCTCTGCATCTCATGGACACCGTCGGCGTCCACCGCACGCACGTGCATGGACTCAGAGTGGCCCTCCGGCGACGGGCCGTAAAGCATGCCGGGGCCGGGCCGAACGTCCTGACTTGCGCGGCACGAGTGAGACCGTGGTCTCAAATCATGGCCCGCCCTGTGCCGGTGCCCTAAGTTGCCCAGGGTGAGGATCGCTGTAGCCAGAGAGACACGTGAGGGCGAGACCCGCGTCGCGCTCGTCCCGGAGCTGGTCGGCAAGTTGACCGGACTGGGTTACGAGGTGGCCGTGGAGCCCGGTGCGGGCGAGGGCGCTCTGCACTCCGACCAGGACTACCAGGACGCCGGTGCGGTGGTGAGCGACGCGGCCCTCGACGGGGCCGCGCTCGTCGTCTCCGTGGGTCCGCTGGAGTCCGCGACCGTGCGCCGGCTCGCGGAGGGGACGGCGACGATGTCGTTCCTGCCCGTCAACCAGAGCCTCGACCTGGTGGCCGACCTCCGCGACTGCGGCATCACGTCGTTCGCGATGGAGCTCGTGCCCCGGATCTCGCGGGCGCAGTCGATGGACGCGCTCTCCTCGCAGGCCCTGGTGGCCGGTTACCGATGCGCGGTCGTCGCCGCGGGGCTGCTGCGCCGGTTCTTCCCGCTGAACATGACCGCGGCCGGAACGGTGCCGCCCGCCGAGGTCGTCGTGCTCGGCGCGGGTGTCGCCGGCCTCCAGGCGATCGCGACCTGCAAGCGCCTCGGCGCGGTCGTCAAGGCGTACGACGTGCGCGCGGCCGCCGCGGAGGAGATCCGCTCGATGGGCGCCCAGTCGATCGACCTGGAGCTGGAGACGCTCGATGGCGCCGGCGGCTACGCCCGGGAGATGACCGAGGACCGGGCCGCACGGCAGCGCGAGCTGCTCACGCCGTACATCGCCAAGGCAGACGCCCTGATCACCACCGCCGCGGTGCCCGGCCGTGCCGCCCCGCTGCTCGTCACGCAGGAGATGGTCGAGCAGATGGGCCCGGGTTCGGTCGTCGTCGACCTGGCTGCGGAGTCCGGCGGCAACGTCGAGGGGTCGCAGCCCGGCCAGGTCGTGCGCGTGGGACACGCGCAGGTGTGGGGCGGCGCCAACGTCCCGGCGCAGATGCCCGGACCGGCCTCACGCCTCTACGCCCAGAACATCGTGAACCTGGTGACGCTGATGACGGCGAAGTCCGAGGAGGGCGGCACGTTCGCCCCCGACTTCGAGGACGAGATCGTCGCCGGGTCGTGCGTCACGCACGAGCGAAGCATTCGCCACGAACCCACCCGCACCGCACTGGAAGGGGGCCAGCCATGACCGAGGGCGTCGTCTGGCTGACGATCTTCATCCTCAGCGTCTTCGTCGGCACCGAGGTGATCTCCAAGGTCTCCTCCACGCTGCACACGCCGCTGATGTCCGGCGCCAACGCGATCCACGGCATCATCCTGCTCGGCGCGATCCTCGTCACCGGCTCGACCGACAACACCCTCGCGATCGTCGTCGGCCTGGTGGCGATCGTGCTGGCCGCGGTGAACATGGTCGGCGGGTTCGTGGTGACCGACCGGATGCTGCAGATGTTCACCCGGAAGAAGCCAGCGGCCAAGAACGAGGTGGCGAGCTGATGCCGACCTGGGTCCAGATCGTCTACCTGCTCTGCGCGGTCGGCTTCATCCTGGCGCTGAAGGGCCTCTCCGGCCCGAAGACCGCCCGCACCGGCAACCTGATCGGTGCCGCCGCGGCAGTGGTCGGCTGCGTGCTGCCGTTCCTCTACCTCGACCTCGACCACGTGCCGCTGATCCTGGGTGCAATCGCGGTCGGCACGGTCGGCGGTGTCTTCGGGGCGCAGAAGGTCCAGATGACGCAGATGCCGCAGATGGTGGCGCTGTTCAACGGGGTCGGTGGTGGCGCGGCCGCGCTCGTCGCCCTGCTCGAGCTCCACGAGGTGCTCTCCGGCCCTCGCGGCGACGCCGTGAGCTGGTTCGTCTACGCCGCCACGGCGTTCACCGTCTTCGTCGGGTCGGTGTCCTTCGCCGGCTCGCTGATCACCTTCGCCAAGCTCCAGGAGCTGATGACCTCGCGACCCGTGGTCTTCCCGGGGCTTCCCGTCGCCTTCGGCCTGCTGCTGCTCGGGGGCATCGTGCTCTCGGTCCTCACCGTCACGTCTCCGGCCCTGGCGATCGGCATCGTGCTCTGCCTGGTCGGCCTGCTCTTCGGCGTCCTCCTCGTGCTGCCCGTCGGCGGTGCGGACGTGCCGATCGTGATCTCGCTGCTCAACGCCTTCACCGGCCTGACGGTCGCCGCGGGCGGCTACGTGCTGTCCAACACCCTGCTCCTCGTCGGCGGCACGCTGGTCGGCGCCTCCGGCACGTTCCTCACGCTGCTGATGGCACGCGCGATGGGCCGCTCCGTGGCCAACATCCTGTTCGGGGCGCTGAAGGGGGGCTCGACGCTGGGCGCCGGCGAGGCCTCCGACCGCCCCGTGAAGTCGGCCGGCCCCGAGGACGTTGCGATCCTGCTCGGCTACGCGAGCAAGGTGATCATCGTCCCCGGCTACGGTCTCGCGGTCGCCCAGGCGCAGCACACCCTGCGTGAGCTCGTCGACGTGCTGACCGCTCGCGGCACCAAGGTCGACTACGCGATCCACCCGGTCGCCGGCCGGATGCCCGGCCACATGAACGTGCTGCTCGCCGAGGCGCAGGTGCCCTACGAGCAGCTCAAGGAGATGGACGACATCAACGGCGAGTTCAAGCAGACCGACGTCGTGCTCGTCGTCGGCGCGAACGACGTCGTGAACCCGGCCGCGAAGACCACACCGGGTGCGCCCATCTACGGCATGCCGATCCTCAACGCCGACGAGGCCCAGCAGATCGTCTTCATGAAGCGGTCGATGCGGCCCGGCTTCGCCGGCATCGACAACGATCTTCTCTACGACCCCAAGACGATCATGTTTTTCGGGGACGCCAAGGATTCGCTGACCAAGCTGGTCAACGCAGTCA
>JBQCEF010000489.1:0-2870 GCA_051960495.1 Nocardioides sp.
CATGAGCCTGCGAGGCGCCCGCGCCACCGGGACCCGCACCGTGACGTCGGCACTGCTCGGCAAGCTGCGCGACGACCCCGCCACCCGCGCGGAGTTCCTCGCCCTGACCCGCACCCGCAAGGAGTAGCAATGGACCAGACGTTCGTGATCGTCGGCTCGGGCCTCGCCGCCGGCAAGGCCGTCGAGCAGCTGCGCACCGACGGGTTCGAGGGCGCCGTGGTCCTCTACGGCGACGAGCACCACCTCCCCTACGAGCGACCGCCGCTGTCCAAGGGCTACCTCACGGGCGCCGACCCGCTCGAGTCCGCCTTCGTGCACGAGCCCGGCTGGTACGACGAGCACGACGTCGACCTGCGCCTGGGCATCCGGGTCACCGCAATCGACACCGCGGAGCACGAGGTCGTCGACGAGACCGGCCGGCGCCAGCGCTACGACAAGCTGCTGCTCGCCACCGGCGCGTCGCCCCGCCACCTGCCGATGGCCGACGAGAGCGGCGTCCCCGTGGCCTACCTGCGCACGATCGAGGACAGCCAGCGGCTCCGCGGCGACTTCGAGCGCGGCGCCCGGATCGCCGTGGTCGGGGCGGGCTGGATCGGCCTCGAGGTGGCCGCCGCGGCCCGGGGCGCCGGCTGCGAGGTGACCGTGCTGGAGTCCCTCGACCTGCCGCTGCTGCGCGTGCTCGGCCCCGAGGTCGCCCAGCACTTCGCCGACCTGCACCGCGAGCACGGCGTGGACCTGCGCACGTCGGTCCAGGTCGAGGACGTCCGGCACGAGGACGGCGCGGCCGTCGTACAGCTGGCCGGCGGCGACACCGTCACCGCCGACCTGCTCGTGGTCGGGATCGGGGTGACGCCGAACGACGCCCTCGCCCGCGAGGCCGGGCTGGCCACCGACAACGGGGTCCTCGTCGACGAGCAGCTGCGCAGCTCGGACCCCGACGTGCTGGCGGCCGGCGACGTGGCCAACCACCTGCACCCGGTGCTGGGGCGACGGATCCGGGTCGAGCACTGGGACACCGCCATCGAGCAGGGCAAGGCGGCCGCGCGCACGATGCTCGGCCAGGGCGCCCCCTACACCCGGCTCCCCTACTTCTTCTCCGACCAGTACGACCTCGGCATGGAGTACGTCGGCAGTGTGGGTCCCGACGGGTACGACGAGGTGGTGCTCCGGCCGGGCGAGCCGGGCGCGTTCCGGGCCTACTGGCTCAAGGACCAGGTCGTGCAGGCGGCCATGCAGGCCAACGACTGGGACGCGAGCGAGGAGCTGTGGGGCGTGGTCGGGAGCGAGCTCAGTCGCGACCCAGCGCGGTGAGCGTGTCGAGGATGTCCTCGGCGAGTCCGAGGCCGCCGAGGTGGCTCTCGCCCTCCATCGTGCGCAGCACCGCGTCGGGGAGCAGGTCGACCACGTGCACGCCGTGCCGGAACGGCACGATGTGGGCGGCGTCGCCGTGGTACCACGCGACCGGCACGTTCACCTCGGCGAGGCGGAACCCCCAGTCGCGGGTGAACAGCAGCAGGTCCGACAGCGGCGCGGTCACCTGCTTGCGGCTGCCGTTGAGGAGGTCGTCGACGAACATGGCCCTGAACTCCGGACGCCCCAGCAGCCGCTTGTCCCCCTCGGGCTGCACGACCGCGTAGAGGTCGAGGATCCGGCCGGCGACCGGGCGTGCCACGCGGATCCCGAGCGTGAGCGCCAGCCCGATCGGCAGCCGGCCGACCGCCACCAGCGGCGCGGCGTGCCGGGCGAGGCCGACCGCGCCGCCGGACAACCCGATCAGGCGCATGTCGTCGATGCCCAACGTGTCGGCGAGCATCTCCAGGTCGGCGGTCCAGTCCCGGACGTCGTCGTACACGTGCGGTGTCGAGGAGCCGATGCCCGGCCGGTCCACCCCGACGATGCGCAGGCCGCGCACCTCGGCGTGGGCCCGTGCCTCGAACGGGATCTGCCGGCGCGCCCCGGGCGTGCCGTGCATCCAGACCACCGGGTCTCCGTTCGGGTGCCCGAACTCGGCGAAGCCGAGCCGGCGACCGTCCCGGACCGCGACCGTCCCCTCCAGGCGCGGCCGCGCCACGGAGCCCGTCCTGCTCATGGCGGTGATCCTCGCACAGGACGTAGGACGAAATACCCGGGACAGCGGGCTCCTCCGGGGTGCACGATCGGCACGTCGGGACGTCACGGGGCTCCCGCTTCGAGGGGAGCACACCATGCGTTCACGACTGGCCCCCGCCGCGGGCTCTCGACACCGGCGCGCCGGCGTCGGGCTCGCCGCCGTCGCCGCTCTCGCAGTGACCGGACTGGGTGCGGCGCCGGCCCGGTCGGCGACCGACCCCGCGTGTCCGGACCCCTACCCGGTGTCCGCCCTCACCAAGGGCCAGCCGGTCACCGGCCTCACGGTCGCCTCGGGCACCGTCCCCGAGGGCTTCACCGGCCAGGTCCTCGGCGTGCAGCAGAACGGCCTGATGCCCGGGCTCGACCTGGTGCTGGTCCGGCTCACCTCGCCCGAGCTCGAGCGGGTCGGCGGGATCTGGAGCGGCATGTCCGGCTCCCCCGTCTACGCCGCCGACGGCCGGCTCATCGGGGCGGTGTCGCTCGGGCTGACCTCCGGCCCCTCGACGGTCGCCGGCGTGACGCCTGCCGCCGACATGCTCGAGCTGCTCTCCTCGAGCCCGGCCCGCCTGGCGGCCCCGAGCCGGGTCGCGCTCCCCCGGTCGCTGGCGCGGACGATCGTCCGCGAGGGTGACGCCACGGCACAGCAGGTCGCGGACGGGCTGAGCCCCCTCGAGCTTCCCTTCGGGATCGCCGGGCTCGGCAGCCAGACGCGACTGTCGGCCGTCGCGAAGCGACTCCCGCTCGAGGGCGTCCGCGTGGTC
>JBQCEF010000490.1:0-6683 GCA_051960495.1 Nocardioides sp.
CGCGGGCGGTTCGTGCGCCCTGCAGGGTGCGGAGCCGCTGCTGCCACAGCACCCGCGAGAGCAGGCGGGCGTAGTCTCGGCCGGCGGCCGCGCCGGGCAGACCGGCCTCGGCCTGCATCTCGACCAGGAGCCACTGCACGGCGGCCCCGACGTGCCAGTCCGTGGCCGTCCTCGACAGCTCGGCGGCCTCCTGGGCGAGCCGCAGCGCCTCCTCCCGGTGACCGACCCGCCACAGCGTGCGGGCCAGCGCGGCACCGATCGTGGCCCGGCCGCCGTGGTGGTCGAGGTGGTCCGGGCTGGCGTAGGCGGTGCGCAGCTCGTCCAGCGACGACTCGGCCGCCGCCCGCGGCCGCGAGCACAGCTCGGTGGCCCGGCACGTGGCCAGCAGGCCGACGGGTCCGCGCCGCTCGGCCTCCTCGACGGCGTGTCGGGCGTAGTGGTGGCCGAGGTCGCGCAGCCGTTCGGCCTCGTCGTCGGCGTCGTCGTACGGGACCGCACGCTCCAGCTCGTTGCCCCAGCGGAGGTAGAGCTCGGCGAGGTTCATCAGGTCGATGGTGCGGGCGTCGGGCAGCGGGATCGGGCAGCCGAGGAGATCGACGGCGGCGACGAAGTGGGGCTCGGCCAGCTCGTAGAGCCGCATCTCGAGGTAGCAGTAGCCGAGTCCGGTGTGGGCCCAGTTCCGCAGCCCCTCGTCGGCGCTCTCGGCCAGGGCGACCTCGGCCTGCGCGAGGTCGAGCATCGCCGCCTCCACGGCGTCCTGGCGGAAGTGCGCCATCGCCCGCATCGAGAGCGCGTTGGAGATCCAGCCCGGGTCGTCGGCCTCGACGGAGAGCTCCAGGCAGCGGGTCGCGGCGTCGAGCTGGGCCGCGTGGTTGCTGCGGACGTGCTCGGCGACCGCCTCCGCGTAGGCCAGCGCCGCCTGGTCGCGGGCCGGGGCGTCCGGGAAGTCGTCGCGGGCCTCGTGGGCAAGGGCGAGTGCCCGGTCGACGTCCTCGCCCTGGGCGAGGCTCATCACCCGGGCGGCGACGTCGGACAGACCCACCCCTGCATCCTCGGGCATGCGCCGCCCGTGAGGTGCGGCTTTGACCCGATTTTGCCGCGACGTCATACGTTCCGGGCGCTATAGGCCTCCGGACGTATGACGCTGCGCGCGGGCGGGTCGGTCAGATGACGCCCATCGCCAGCATGGCGTCGGCCACCTGCACGAACCCGGCGATGTTGGCCCCGGCCACGTAGTCGCCCGGCGCGCCGTACTCCTCGGCGGTGTGCAGGCAGCGCTCGTGGATGCCGGCCATGATCTCGGCGAGCCGCTCCTCGGTGTGCTCGAAGGTCCAGGAGTCGCGCGAGGCGTTCTGCTGCATCTCGAGCGCGCTGGTGGCGACGCCGCCGGCGTTGGCGGCCTTGCCGGGCGCGAACAGGACGCCGGCCTCGGTCAGCAGCCCGACGGCCTCGGGCGTGGTCGGCATGTTGGCCCCCTCGGCGACGACCTCGACGCCGTTGGCCACGAGCGTCTTCGCCGCCGCCTCGGGCAGCTCGTTCTGCGTGGCGCAGGGGAGGGCGACCTCGCACGGGACGTCCCAGATCGAGCCGCCGTCGACGTAGCGGACCTCGCCGCCCCGCTGCTCGGCGTACTCACTGATCCGGCCGCGCCGGACCTCCTTGATCTCGCGCAGCAGGTCGAGGTCGATGCCCTGCTCGTCGACGACGTAGCCGCCGGAGTCCGAGGCCGCCACGACCGTGCCGCCGAGCTGGTGCACCTTCTCGATCGCGTAGATCGCGACGTTGCCCGACCCCGAGACGACGACACGCTTGCCCTCGAAGTCCTGGCCGCGGGCCGCGAGCATCTCGCGCACGAAGAACACCGTTCCGTAGCCGGTGGCCTCGGTGCGCGCCTGCGAGCCGCCCCACGTCAGCCCCTTGCCGGTGAGCACCCCGGACTCGTAGCGGTTGGTGATCCGCTTGTACTGGCCGAACAGGTAGCCGATCTCCCGACCGCCGACGCCGATGTCGCCCGCGGGCACGTCGGTGTACTCGCCGAGGTGGCGGTAGAGCTCGGTCATGAACGACTGGCAGAAGCGCATGATCTCGGCGTCGCTGCGGCCCTTCGGGTCGAAGTCCGAGCCGCCCTTGCCGCCGCCGATCGGCATGCCGGTGAGCGCGTTCTTGAAGATCTGCTCGAAGCCGAGGAACTTCACGATGCCGAGGTAGACGCTCGGGTGGAACCGCAGGCCGCCCTTGTAGGGGCCGAGCGCGGAGTTGAACTCGACCCGGAAGCCGCGGTTGATCTGCACGATGCCCGCGTCGTCGACCCAGGGGACCCGGAAGATGATCTGCCGCTCGGGCTCGCAGATGCGCTCGATGATCGAGGCCTCGACGTACTCCGGCCGCTTCTGCACGACCGGGCTGAGGCTCTCGAGCACCTCGTGCACGGCCTGGTGGAACTCGTCCTCACCGGGGTTGCGGCGCAGGACGTCGTCGAAGACGGGGTCCAGGGCAGGGTGCAGGTCGGTCATGACTCCCCTTTCAGGCGGTTCGTACCGACCTTACGGGGGACGTCGGCTCGCGCGACCCGCCTGTGAGGTCGTTCACAGCCCCGAGGTCGAGCACCGTGCCCATCCGCTCGAGCCCGACCGATGCGTGCGTGATCCACACGACGGTGCGTCCGGCGTCCGTGGCCGCGTCGAGGAGGTCGGCGGTGACGGCGCGCGCGGTGGCGGTGTCGAGATGCGCGATGGGCTCGTCGAGCACCAGGACCGGCGCGTCCGCGAGCACCGCCCGGGCCAGCGCGATCCGGGCGCGCTCGCCGCCGGACACGTGGGCGTGCCCGTCACCGAGCCACGTGTCGAGGCCGCGGGGGAGCGCGGCGAGCCAGGGACCGAGCTGGGCGGTGCGCAGCGCCCGGACGAGGTCGTCGTCGCGGGCCTCGGGGCGGGCGAGGCGGAGGTTCTCCCGCAGGGTCGAGGCGAAGACGTGCGGGTCGTCGTCGACCAGTCCCACCGTGCGTCGTACGTCGTCCAGCGCGAGCTCGCGCGCATCGGTGGGGCCGATCCGCAACGCGCCGAAGTGGGGGTCGAGGAAGCGCAGCAGCACGGCGGCCAACGTCGACTTGCCGCAGCCGCTCGGGCCGACGACGCCGAGCCGCGAGCCGGGCGGGAGGTCGAGCGAGAGGTCGCGCAGGACGGGCCGGTCGGGCCAGCCGGCGAAGACCCGGTCCAAGGTCATCGCGGTGGTCCCGGCGGGGAGCGCAGCGGGCTGCGCCGGGTCGGTGACGGCGGGCTGCCGCGCGGCCAGGGCCGCGAGCCGCTCGTCGGCCGCGGCGGTCCGGACCTGGAGCGCCCCCGCGTCCGCGAGCGGGGTGACGACGTCGAGCAGGGCGAGCGGGAGCAGGACGAGCAGCGCCGCCATCGGGCCCGAGAGGGCGCCGGAGTCGAGCGCGGGCGCGCACACCCAGGCGGTGAGCGCCATGCCGGCCGCGGCGACGGCCAGGGCCAGCGCGCGTCCGAGTCCCTGCGCCCGGGCCGACCGCGAGCCGGCCTCCGCCATGGCGTCCCCGGCCCGGTCGACCTCGTCGAGGGCCCGGCCGTGCGCCTGCCACAGCAGCAGGTCCGGGGCGCCCTGGAGGGTCTGCACCACCCGGGCGCCGAGGGAGGCACGGGCGGTCACGAACGCCGGCTCGGCCGCGGCGACCCCGGCGTGGCTGACCAGGTAGGCGAGGCCGCCCCCGAGCGCGAGCCCCGCGGCGGTGACCAGGCCGGCCACCGGGAGGACCGCGGTGGCGAAGGCCGTGGCGAGCACGCCGACCCCGGCGAACGTCAGCAGGGGAGCGCGGACGCGCAGGTGCTTGTCGACCAGCGCGTCCACGTCGTCGACCACGGCGGTGAGTACGTCGCCCCGATGGCGGCCGAGCCGTCCCGGCACGAGCGGCACGAGCGCGTCGTACACCGCGGCCCGACGCTCCGCGAGGAGACGCAGGGCGACGTCGTGGGACACCAGCCGCTCGGCGTAGCGCAGCGCGGGCCGGGCCAGGCCGAAGGTGCGGACGCCGACGATCGCGACCATCAGCGTCAGCACCGGGGGCTGCTCGGCGGCCTTCGCGATGAGCCAGCCGGCGGTGGCGGTCAGCGCGACGCCGGACGCGGCGGCCAGCGCACCGAGGGCGGCGCCGGCCCAGAGCCGGAGCCGGACCCGGCGGGTCGTCGCCGCCGGTTCGTCGGAGTCGACGGACTCGGCGGCGGCGGGCTCGTCGGCGCGCGCAGGAATCGCGCACGGGGCCGATGACGGTTCGCCGGCGTCCCGGCCCGGCGCAGGAATCGCGCATGCGTCTGATTGCGGCGCGGCCGGCTGCTCGGGCATCCAGGCGGCTGCCACGGCGGACGTCGGCACCTGCACGACGTGGTCGGCCAGCGCGACGAGCGAGGGCCGGTGCGCCACGACGACCACGGCGGACCTCGCGGCGAGCCAGGTCAGCGTGTCGGCGACCACCTGCTCGGTCACCGCGTCGAGGTGGGCGGTCGGCTCGTCGAGGAGGACCAGCGGCCGCCGCGCGACGACGGCGCGGGCCAGCACGAGCCGGGCGCGCTCGCCGGCCGACAGGCTCGCGCCGTCCTCGCCGACCGGCTCGTCGAGCCCGCCGGGGAGCGTGGCGACCAGGTCGGCAAGCGCGACCCGCTCCAGCGCCGCCCAGACGTCCGTATCCGTGGCCTCGGGCCGCCCGAGCAGCACGTTGTCGCGCACCGACCCGGGCAGCAGCCACGGCCGTTGGGGCACCCAGGCGATGCGCGCCTGCCAGGCGGCCCGATCGGGGTCGGTCAGGTGGGTGAGGTCGAGCTCCCCGACCCGGACCGTGCCCGCTGTCGGGGCGAGCTCGCCGAGCAGCACCGCGAGCAGCGTGGACTTCCCGGCGCCCGACGGGCCGGCGATCGCGGTCAGGCCGCGCGGCGGGATCCGGCAGCCGAACCCGGTCAGGGCGTCGGCGATCCGGTCGGGGTAGCGGACGGTGAGGTCCTCGACGACGATCCCGCCGGCCGGCAGCGGCGGGGTGACCTCGCGGCCGCTTGCCGGGTCGATCCCCGGCGTCAGGTGCCGGCGATCGACCCCGGAAGCCTCGGCCGGCGACGTGGTGAGGCCCGGCCTGCCCCCCTTGGCGAGCAGCGCGTCCACCGCCTCGAACGTGGCGGTGCCCTCGGCGGCGGCGTGGAACTCCGCCCCCACGCGCCGCACCGGCCAGTACGCCTCCGGCGCGAGCAGCAGTACGACGAGCGCCGTGCCGAGGTCGAGGGAGCCGCCCGCGAGCCGCAGGCCGACCGTGACCGCGACCAGCGCGACCGAGATGGTGGCGACGAGCTCGAGCACGGCCGAGGAGGCGAAGGCGAGCCGGAGCGTCTCGTTGGTGGCACGCCGGTAGCGGTCGGTGATCCGGCGGATCGACTCGGCCTGGGCCTTCGCGCGCCGGTGCACCACCAGGGTCGGCAGGCCGCGCATCACGTCGACGAAGTGCCCCGCGAGCGCCGACAGGGCCTGCCACTGCCGGTCCGCACGGTCCTTGGTCGCCAGGCCGACCAGGATCGCGAACACCGGCAGCAGCGGCAGCGTGGCGAGCACGATCACCGCGCTGATCAGGTCCTGGGTGCCGATGGCCAGCACCGTGACGGGCGGCAGCACGCCGGCCAGGAACAGCGCGGGCAGGTAGCGGGTCAGGTAGGGGTCGACCGCGGTGACGCCGCGGGTGGCCAGCGTGGCGAGCTCGCCGCTGTGCCGCCGGGACAGGCCGAAGACCCCCAGCGACAGCGCGGCCTCGAGCACCTGGCGACGCAGCCGGCGGGTCACCTGTGCGGACGCTCGCGTCGTGCAGGCGTCGACGACCCAGCCGGCGACCGCGCGCCCGAGCAGCACGACGACCAGCACGGTGGCCGCCCGGAACGTGCCGTCCCGGTCGCCGTCGAGCAGCCGGGTGATCAGCGCGGCCACCGCGAACGCCTGGGCGACGACGAGCAGCCCCGCGACGATGCTCGCGACGAGCGCGCCGGCCAGGGTGGTCCTGGCCGGCGCGAGGGGGGGGAGCAGCCGGGGGTCGACGGGTTTCATCGGGGGGCGTCGACCGCCGCGGCTGCCGCTGCGGGCGCCGGGATGTGGTGGGTGGAGATCCGCTTGCGGAAGACCCAGTAGGTCCAGCCCTGGTAGAGCAGCACCAGCGGGGTGAACAGCACCGCCACCCAGGTCATGATTTTCAGCGTGTAGGCCGTCGCGGAGGCGTTGGTCGTGGTGAGGGAGTACGCCGCGTCCGTCGTCGAGGGCATCACGTCGGGGAACAGCGCCAGGAACAGCCCGGCCACGGCCAGCGCGATCGCCAGGAACGTGCCGGTGAAGGCCCAGCCCTCCCGGCCCGCCCACGCGGCGTAGACCCCGGCGAGCAGCGCGAGCGCGCCGAGCACGAAGGCGGCCGACGAGGCCAGGTCGCCGGTGCTCGCCTGGGTCCACACCAGGAACACCACGGCGACCACGGCGGTGGCGACCCCGAGCTTGACGGCCAGCGCCCGGGCGCGGTGCCGGATGTCGCCGTCGGTCTTGAGCGCGAGGTACATCGCGCCGTGGGTGAGGAACAGCAGCAGCGTGGTGGCGCCGCCCAGCAGCGCGTAGGGGTTGAGCAGGGTGAGCGTGGTGCCGACGTACTCCTTGTTGGCGTC
>JBQCEF010000491.1:0-2475 GCA_051960495.1 Nocardioides sp.
ACGAGGCCACCGACTTGCAGGTCGGCACCTCAGAGCCCGTCTCGACGCCACTCACCGGACCAGCCGGGATACTCACCATCCCGGGACCCGCAGCGGTGATCAACCGCCGGAGTTCCTTACATGAGCCTCGCCTCGATCGGCCGTCGGCCGTCGGCCGTCGGTCGGCGCCGGCCTCCGGCTCAGCCGCGCAGGGTGAGCCGGAGCAGGTCCTCGCGGTTGCGGCGGGCGCGCTCGAGCGTCAGGTCGGGGCGGTCGTGGGCGCGCCACGTCGCCAGGATCGTCTCCTCGCTCGCCCCCGACTCCCTCCCGCCGGCCGGCAGGAACCCCACCAGGTCCAGCAGCTGCCAGTAGACCCGGTCGTCGCGGTCGGCGGCCCGCTCGCCACCGGCTTCGTCGTACGCGGCGGCGAACGCCTGTGCCACCTCCGCGCCGTGCAGTGTCGCGAGGTTCGAGGCGCAGTGCGCCACGTCGAGGTCCACCGGGCCGGTCGAGGTCTCCACCCAGTCGACGACCCCGCTGACGCGGCCGTCTCGCCAGAGCACGTTGCCCGGCTGGAAGTCGCGGTGCAGGAAGGTCGGTTCATACGCCGGCGGCGGCTCGGCCAGCCGGGCGAACGCCTCGGCGTACAAGCCGTCGTCGCTCGACCAGGGCGGGACGTTCCGCTTCGACTCGAATGCCCACGACTGGTAGTCCCTCGGCCACTCTCCCGGCTCGGGACGGACCCGATGGATCGCCAGCAGCGTGCTCGCGAGCGCGGCCAGCGTGGCGGGGTCGCTGCGGCACAGGTCGATCCGTCCGGGCAGCCGCGTCATCAGCAGCGACGGGTCCCCGGCGTCCGCGCCGGTGGGGTCGACCGCCAGCGGGGCCGGCACGGGCAGGCCGGACCCGGCGAGCCGGCCCTGCACCGTCGCCTCGCGCTCCAGCAGGCCGCGGGCGTGGCTGCGCCACGGCTCGAGGAGCAGCTGGCGCAGGACCGTCGAGCGACCGTCTGCGTGATCCAGGGCGAGCATCCGCGACGAGTACCCGCCGGTCAGCGGCACCGCCCGGACCGCCGGGGCGCCGGTGGCCGCCTCGACCCACGCGGCGGCGGACGGACCGAGCCCGGCGGCGGCCTCAGCCGGCACGGCCGCGCAGCGCCAGGTAGACGGTCCGGACGGCCACGGCCCGGTCGAGCTCGCGCTTGACCGTGGTGAAGAACTGGTCGCGGTAGGCGTCGTCGGAGACCGCGGACACCGCGAAGTAGAAGCCGGAGAACGCGGCCAGGAACACCGAGACCTGGAACAGCTCGTAGGTGACGTTGGCCAGCCCGGGGAACGTGTGCAGGTCCGCCGGGTCGACCCCGGCCCAGTGGCTCTGCGTGCCGCCGGTCATCACCACCGCGCCGAACACCATGAAGAACGCGAACACCGAGAGCGCGAGCAGCAGCACCTGCACGGACTGGGCGATGACCAGCACGAGGATGAGGTTGGCCTTCTCATAGCGGCGCATGTCGACGTCGAGGGTGAGCGTCTCCGCGCCGGAGTCCTGCAGCCAGCGGCTCGCCCGGTTCTCCAGCGGAGTGCCGCGGCAGGCCGCCAGTAGCGCGTCGTGGTCCAGCTCGTGGTCGGTGCGGTCGAGCTCCTCGGGCAGGCGTACCAGCAGGAACCCGACGGCGAACGTCGCGAACACCATCACGGTCAGCCACAGCACCGCGCCGTCGAGGGTGGCGGAGAGCTCCCACACCTCGGCGTTGATGAACAGGAACGTGACGAACAGCAGCAGCAGCGGCAGTGCGCGGGTCACCAGCGGGACCAGCAGCCGCAGGCTGGCGAGCGTGCGGCTGACCGCCCACGCTGCGATCGGCCGGGCCCGCAGCGCGGTGGCGCCGTAGCCGAGCACGGCGACCCCGACGAGCAGCAGCAGGGTCGTCGGGGCGGCCGCGACGTCGCCGAACACGAACGCCAGCACGACGCCGCCGGCGAGCGCGACGAGCACGGTCACGACGAGCATCAGGGCGGTGCGCCGCGAGTGCAGGGCGGAGCGCGCCGCCTCCCGCTCCTCGGGGACGAAGTAGGGCAGGCCGTGCCGGACGAGCCAGTGCTCGGTGGCCTGCAGGTCGGCCGCGGAGTCCGGCAGCGGCTGCGTGTCGCTCACGCGGGCGGCTCGGCGCCGTCGAGGATCTGGTGGGCGCGCTCCACGTCCTCGGCCATGGTCTTGACCAGCGCCTCGACGCCGTCGAAGCGGACCATCCCGCGGATCCGGCCGACGAACGCGATCTCGACCTCGCGGCCGTAGAGCTCGAGGTCGGTGCGGTCGAGCGCGTAGGCCTCGACGCGCCGGGCACGATCACCCTCGAACGTCGGGTTGGTGCCGATGCTGATCGCGGCCGGGTAGCGGTCGCCGCTGTCCACGACGGTCAGCCACCCGGCGTACACCCCGTCGGCCGGGACGGCCTGGTCGGCCACCGGCACGTTGGCCGTCGGGTAGCCGAGCTCG
>JBQCEF010000492.1:0-4720 GCA_051960495.1 Nocardioides sp.
CGCCCCCCACCACCCCCGTTTTTTGGGGGTTTGTGTGGGCCCGTGTCCCCGCCCCACCCGCGGCCCACCCACAACTCGGGTGGCGGAGGTGGAGGGATTTGAACCCTCGATGGAGTTTTAGCTCCAAACCCGCTTAGCAGGCGGGCGCCATAGACCGGACTAGGCGACACCTCCAGGCAGCGAGGCACAGGCTACCGGAACCCTGCCGCTCCCGAAGAACCGGGCGTTCACGACACCGGGCGGTAGCCGTGGCCGCGGTTGAGGTGCTGCTGCACGTCGCGCACGAAGTCGTCCGCCGACCCGCGGATGATGTCCACCGGGATCGTGGTGGAGCGACCGTCGCGGCGGCGCAGCACGATGCAGCGGCTGTCGGCCACGGTGATGGCGACCGCGTCCTCGACGTCGGACCAACGGCCGCGCTTCACGCCCGCGCCGCGCACCCACCGCACCTCGTAGCCGAGGTCGTCGAGGCGTACGACGGGCGCCAGCCTGCGCAGCGACAACGCCAGCGCCGCCACGGCCAGGACAACCACGACGACGACCACCGAGAGCACCGCCACCGGCCACCCCAGCAGCCCGCCGACCACCAGCACCGCGAGGACGACCAGGCCGCCGAGGACCAGCCCGACGCCCATCATGCGGACGAGAAGCGGCGTGGAGAGTCGATAGTCGGAGGCCACGGGTCGATTACACCGAACCCCGGGCACACCCTCCAAATGAACTAGTCATGGCTCTTGTCACAGGACTGTGAACTGGCTCACACTCGAAGGCCCACCCCTTCTGTCGGAGGCGGTCGCCATGAGCGGTCTCGAGAGCGCCATCCACGGGCTGAGCCAGGCCATCCAGAGCCCCCCGCGGCACCACATGTGGCGGTGGCTGGTGAGGCACCGCATGTCGACGGTCAAGGACGCCCTGCGCGCCGAACGGCTGCGCGGCGGCGACGCCTGGCTGGCCTCCCGGGAGGTCAACCTGCACCGCGAGCGCGCGGCTCTGCTCGACCAGCTGGCGAACCTGGGCCCGGCGGTGCTCGAGGACGAGGACCTCGAGGGCGTTCGCCGCGACCTGGCCCGCCTCGTCTCGGCGCTCGAGCGCTACCGGCAACGGGTCAACGACCTCGTCTACGACAGCGTCTGCCTGGAGCTCGGCGGATCCGAGTAGTGCACGCTCCCGCGCGGCAGCAGGACCGCGGCGAGCAGACCGACGAGCCCGATGCCCGAGAGCACGACCATGGCGGCGGCGTACCCGCCCTTGCTGAGGCTGGCGACCAGGATGGTGCCCGCGATCGCCGTGCCCAGCGACGAGCCGAGGTTCGACACGCTGCGCGACAGGCCTGAGATCTCGCCCTGCCGTTCCTCACCGAACGCCGACTGGACCAGGTTCACCGACGGGGTCAGCATCCCGCCGAGCCCGAAGCCGATCAGGAAGAGTCCCGGCGCGAACGCCCATGCGCTCGGGGAGCCCTTGACCATGACCAGCAGGACGCCGACGCCTGCGATCGTGACCAGGAAGCCCGCGATGATCAGGGTCCGCTGGGGACGGCGCTTCGCGAACCGCTCCGCTCCCAGGGACGAGGCGAGCAGGCCGATCGTGGCCGCGGTGAAGATGACGCCGGTCTCGATCGCGTCATAGCCGCGCACGACCTGCAGGTAGGCCGCGACCACGAACGACGTGCCGAGAAGCATCAGCCACTGGACGTTCTGGGTGACCAGGCCGAGGTTGGAGGTCCGGCTGCGGAACAGGCTCGTCGACAGCAGCGGCTCCCGCCCGGCCCGCTCCTTGGCGCGGACCGAGAGGAAGAACCACAGCAGCACGAGTGCGCCGGCGAGCAGCAGACCGAGCATGAGCCAGAGGTTGGTGTCCGCCGCGAGGATGCCCATCACGACCAGCACGAGCCCGACCGCGGACAGCACCGCCCCGCCGGTGTCGAAGGTCGGCGACGGGTCCGGCGGCAGCGGGTCCTCGATGTGCCGGCTCATCAGCACGATCAGGACGATGACCAGCGCCTGGAAGACGAAGGCGGCTCGCCAGCTGATCGCCGAGGTGATCAGCCCGCCGATCAGCGGACCGGCTGCCGCGCCGATGCCGCCGAACGCGCTGATCGTGCCGAAGGCACGCGCCCGAGAGGTCGTCTGGGTGAACAGCAGCGTGGTGAGGATGTAGACCGGCGGGATCAGCAGCGCCGTGCCGACCCCCTCGAGGATGGAGTTCCCGAGGATGAGGATCCCGAGCCCGGGAGCGACCGCGCTGAGCACCGCACCGATGCCGTAGACCGTGAGGCCGAGGGTGAAGCAACGCTTCCTGCCGTAGCGGTCGGTGAGCTTCCCGCCCGGGATCATGAGCGCGGCCATGACCAGCAGGAACACCGTGATGGCCGTCTGGATCCCCTGCACCGTGGTGTCGAGGTCCTTGCTCATGTCGTTGATCATCACGTTCATGTTCGATCCGGCGAAGCTGCAGATGAACTGGGCCAGCGCGAGCGGCAGGAGCACGCTGCGCAGCGCTTGGGGCGGCTGCCCCGCTGGTGGTCGGGTCTGCGTCATCGGGTGCCCCTTCCGCTCGGAGTGCGGGCCGGCTCGCGCGTGACCGTTCGGATCGTGCGTCCGCTCGAGCGGCGAGCACCTCACCCGTCGCGGGCGATGCGCGTGCCGGGCGGGCCACCGGACCGTGGCATCGACCGTCGAGAAAGGACTGCCCCATGCCCGACTACCCGCTCATCGCCGACCACGGCCTCATCGGCGACCTCCAGACCTCCGCCCTGGTCACCACCGACGGCTCCGTCGACTGGTTCTGCGCCCCCAGGTTCGACTCGCCGAGCGTCTTCGGGGCCCTGCTCGACCACGAGAAGGGCGGCCACCTGCGCGTCCGCCCCGCGGGCGCGTCGTACACCAGCAAGCAGCTGTACTTCCCCGACACCGCCGTCCTGGTCACCCGCTTCATGACCGAGGGAGGCGTCGGCGAGGTGGTCGACTTCATGCCGATCACCGGCGCCGTCGCCACGGACCGGCACCGGATCGTCCGGCTGATCCGTTGTGTCCGGGGTGAGATGAAGTTCGCGATCGACATCGCGCCCCGCTTCGACTACGGCCGCGAGGCCCACCGGACGAACCTGACCGAGGACGGGGCGGTGTTCGAGGGCGCGTCCGGTACGTCGATGACGGTCAACCTGGTCCGCGAGCCCCGCGACGAGCGGCTCGGGAGGCCGCAGGTGGACGGGAACGGCGACGTCCACGCCGAGGCCATCCTCCACGCCGGTGACATGCGCGGCATGGTCGTGGAGACGGGCGTGGCCGGCCCGACCCGTGCGGTCCGGGTCGCCGAGGCCTGGCGCCTTCTGAACGAGACGGTCGGGTTCTGGGAGAGCTGGCTGGCCCAGTCGACGTACACCGGTCGCTGGCGCGAGGAGCTCGAGCGCTCCGCGATCACGCTCAAGCTGATGACCTACGCACCGAGCGGCGGGCTGGTGGCCGCACCGACCGCAGGGCTTCCCGAGCAGATCGGCGGCGAGCGCAACTGGGACTACCGCTACACCTGGGTCAGGGACGCGTCGTTCTCGGTCTACTCCCTGCTGGGCATGGGTTTCCGGGACGAGGCAGCCGCACTGGGGCGCTGGCTGCGGGACCGGGTGAACGAGCAGGCCGGCAACGGCTCCCCGCTCAAGATCATGTACCGCATCGACGGGTCCAGCGACCTGGTCGAGGAGGAGCTGCCCCACTGGGAGGGATACCGGGGATCGGCGCCGGTCAGGATCGGGAACGGGGCCGCGGACCAGCTCCAGCTCGACATCTACGGCGAGGCCATGGACAGCCTCTACCGCGCCGACCAGCACGGGCTCCGCGCCGGTCACCAGGGCTGGCAGAAGGTCTGCCAGCTGCTGAACTGGGTGACCGACAACTGGGACCAGCCCGAGGAGGGAATCTGGGAGACCAGGGGCGGGCGGCAGAACTTCACCTACGGGCGGCTGATGAACTGGGTGGCGCTCGACCGGGGCATCCGGATGGCCACGAGCCACGGCCGGCCCGCTCCGCTGGACCGCTGGCGCGCCGAGCGGGACGCGATCTACGACCAGATCATGACCCGCGGCTGGAGCCCGAGCCGCAAGGCCTTCCGGCAGCACTACGACACCGAGGTGCTGGACGCGTCACTGCTGCGGATGTCCCAGACCGGCTTCATCAGCCCGAACGACCCGATGTGGACCTCGACGCTGGAGGCGATGGCCGGCGAGCTGGTCACCGACAGCCTGGTCTATCGCTACGATCCCGAAGCCTCTCCTGACGGGCTGCGCGGGGCGGAGGGGACGTTCTCGTTGTGCACGTTCGCCTACGTGAACTCCCTGGCCCAGGCCGGGCAGCTCGACAAGGCCCGGGTCACCTTCTCGAAGATGCTCACCTACGCGAACCACCTCGGCCTCTACTCCGAGGAGATCGCCCTCACAGGCGAGCAGATCGGCAACTTCCCGCAGGCGTTCACCCATCTCTCGCTCATCGACGCGGCGATCACGCTCGACCGCGCGCTCGACCTCAACCCCCCGGGAACGGCCAGGCGCGACGTGGCCCTGCCCGCGCAGCGGGAGGCCGTCGAGAACTTGCAGCCGGTGGGTTCCGCGTAGCGCCTCAGGCGCCGCCGACCGGTCCGAGGTAGCGCGGGTCGAGGCGTCGCTCCACGACGACGCCGTTCGGGTCGAGCGCGACGGCGTACCCGGCAGCGGCCGGCCGCGAGGTGA
>JBQCEF010000493.1:0-4261 GCA_051960495.1 Nocardioides sp.
CGCCGGGTCGCCGCTCGGCGTCGAGCCGTTCTGGGGGGCCGGGGCCGCCGCGCTGGTGCTGGCGGCCGACGCGACCCGTCGCGGCGCGGTGCGGCCGGCCGCGCTGCTCCGGGCCACCCACCTGTCCTTCGCGGGGTTCGTGCGCGGCCTCGGCGTCGTGGTCGCGGCGCTGGCCTCCGGCCCGCTCGGGCGCCTCGTCGCGGCGGCGGTCCCCGACGGGACCGGGCTCGGCGCGCTGCTCGTCGTGGCCCTGCTCGCGACCGCGCTCGCCAACCTCGTCAACAACCTGCCCGCGACGCTGCTGCTGGTGCCACTCGTCGCCCCGCTCGGCACCACCGCGGTGCTCGCCGCGCTGGTCGGGCTCAACGTCGGATCGGGGCTCACCTACCCGGGCTCGCTGGCCAACCTGCTGTGGCGGCGCACCATGACCCGGCACGGGCAACGGCCCTCGGCGGTGGAGTTCCACCGGCTCGCCGCGGTCGTGACCCCGCCGGCCCTGCTCGTGGCCGTCGTGGTGCTGTGGGCCTGGTCCCGGGTGCTCGGGCCGCTCTGACCGGGCAATCTCTCGATCCGCGTCTGCGGACTGATCCTGGTCGATCGACCGCACCTGCGGCATCATGGCCGCATGACGACGTACCGGGTCGCGGAAGCCGCTGAGGTCCTCGGGGTCAGCGACGACACCGTGCGCCGCTGGATCGACGCCGGGCGGCTCGACGCGGGGCCGGACGAGTCCGGGCGAGCCCGGGTCGAGGGGCGTGCCCTGGCGGAGCTCGCTCGCTCCCTGGCGGACACCGACCACGACGGGGTCCCGCGCAGCACGTCGGTCAGCGCCCGCAACCGGCTGCGCGGCATCGTCACCGCGGTCAAGAAGGACACCGTGATGGCGCAGGTCGAGATGGTCTGCGGGCCCTACCGCATGGTCTCGCTGATGAGCGCCGAGGCGGCCGACGACCTCGGCCTCGAGCCGGGCGTCGTCGCGATCGCGTCGGTCAAGTCCACCAACGTCGTGGTCGAGCTTCCGTGACCTGCCGTCGGTACGGCGCGGTGGCGCTCGCCCTGGCCACGGTGCTCGTGTCCGGCGCGGGCTGCAGCAGCGGCTCCGGCGACCAGGAGCTGACCGTGCTCGCGGCCGCCTCGCTGACCGGGACCTTCACCCGGCTCGAGCAGGCCTTCGTCGCGGACCACCCCGGCGTCGACGTCCGGCTGTCGTTCGACTCCAGCGCCACGCTCGCCCAGCAGGTCGTCGAGGGCGCGCCCGCGGACGTCCTCGCCACCGCCGACGAGCGGACCATGCAGACGGTGGTGGACGCCGGCGGCACCGACGGCCCGCCCGACGCCTTCGCCTCGAACCACCTGGTGCTCGTCGTCCCGGCCGAGAACCCGGCGCAGGTCCGGTCCGTCGACGACCTGGCCCGTCCCGGCGTCGACTACGTGGTCTGCGTGCCGTCCGCGCCCTGCGGCGACGTCGCCGCCACGGTCCTCGACCAGTCCGGCATCGACGCCCCCGCCGCCAGCGAGGAGACCGACGTCAAGGCGGTGCTCAGCAAGGTGGAGCTCGGCGAGGCCGACGCCGGCCTGGTCTACGCCACCGACGCGGCGGACGCCGGGGACGCGGTCCACTCGTTCGAGATCCCGGGCTCCCGGGCGACCTCGACCCGCTACCTCGTCGCCGCCCTGAAGGACGCCGGCTCCCCCGACCTGGCCCGCGCCTGGGTCGACCTGGTGCGCTCCGACCGCGGTCAGCAGGTCCTGGCCGACGCCGGGTTCGGTCCGCCGTGACCGGCACCCGGCGGCAGGCGCGTCGCGGGCCGGCGCTCGGCCGCACGCCGTACCTGCTGCTCGTCCCGGCGGCGCTCGGGGTGACGTTCCTGGTGCTCCCCCTGGCCGCGCTGCTCGCCCGCACCCCGTGGCGGGACCTCGGCGCCCGCCTCACCGACCCCGCGATCCTCGACGCGCTTCGGCTGTCCCTGGTCACCTCGCTGGCCGCGGTCACCGTCGTCGTGATCGTCGGCATCCCGCTGGCCTGGCTGCTCGCCCGAGTCGAGTTCCCCGGCCGGCGAGTCGTGCGTGCCCTCGTCGTGATCCCGCTGGTGCTGCCCCCGGTCGTCGCCGGCGTGGCACTGCTCAGCGGCTTCGGGAGGCGGGGCCTGGTGGGCGGGCCGGTCTACGACCTGTTCGGCGTCTCGCTGCCGTTCACCACGGCCGCGGTCGTCGTGGCCCACGCGTTCGTCGCGCTGCCGTTCTTCGTGCTGAGCGTCGAGGGCGCGCTGCGGGCCAGTGACGCGGAGTACGACGTCGTCGCGGCCACCCTCGGCGCGAGCCGCTGGACGACCTTCCGCCGCGTGTCGGTCCCGCTCGCCGGTCCGGGCATCCTCGCCGGGCTCGTGCTCGCCTGGGCGCGGGCGATCGGCGAGTTCGGGGCGACGATCACCTTCGCCGGCAACTTCCGGGGCACCACCCGCACGATGCCCAACGCCATCTACGTCGCGCTCCAGGACGACCCCGAGGGGGCGGTGCTCCTCAGCGTGATCCTGCTCGCGGTGTCGGTGGCGGTGCTCACCCTGCTGCGGGAGCGCTGGTTCGACCCGGCGGTGTCGGGGGTGATGGGCCGATGATCGACGCCCACGTGGTGGTCCGGCGGCCCGAGCACACCCTGGACGCCGTCCTCACCGCACGGCCCGGCGACATCGTCGCGGTCATCGGACCGAACGGCGCCGGCAAGTCGACGCTGGTGCGCGCGCTCGCAGGCATCGTGCCGCTGGACGACGGGCACGTGACGGTCGACGGGGAGCCCTGGGACGCCCCCGACGGCCGGCGCCGCCAGGTCGCCGACCGCCGCGTCGGCATGGTGTTCCAGCAGCCCCGGCTGTTCCCGCACCTCGACGCGCTGGCCAACGTGGCGTTCGGTCCCCGTGCCCGCGGGGAGGGACGGCGGGGCAGCGAGGAACGCGCTCGCGCCTGGCTCGCCCGGCTCGGCGTCGAGGACCTCGGCCACCGCAAGCCGCACCAGCTCTCCGGCGGCCAGGCCCAGCGGGTCGCGCTCGCCCGGGCGCTGGTCAACGAGCCCCGGCTGCTGCTGCTCGACGAGCCGCTGTCGGCCCTCGACGTCGGGACCGCGATGGCGCTGCGGCTCGAGCTGGCCCGGCACCTGGCGGAGTACGACGGGGTCACGGTGCTCGTCACGCACGACGCGATCGACGCGATGACCCTGGCCACCCGGGTGCTCGTGCTCGACGACGGCCGGGTCGCCCAGCAGGGCACGCCGGAGGAGGTCGCGAGCCGCCCCGCCACCGAGCACGTCGCCCGGCTCGTGGGGCTCAACGTGCTGCGCGGCCACAGCTCCGGCACGCTCGTCCGGCTCGACGACGGGTCGTCGCTGGTCACCACCACCGCGGCCGACGGCGAGGTCAACGCCTGCTTCTCGCCGGCGGCCGTCACGCTCACCCTCGAGCAGCCCACCGGCTCGGCCCGCAACCGGTGGCCGGGCACCGTGGTGTCCGCATCGCCGCACGGCGCCGCGGTCAGGGTGCACGTCGACGCCGCCACCGGGCTGCTCGCCGACGTGACCCCGGCCAGCGCCGCGGCGCTCGGACTGACCCCCGGGACGCCCGTCTGGGCGACGGTGAAGGCCACCGAGGTGGAGGTCTACACAGCCGGTTCCACCGGGTAGTCTCGGCCCATGTCTGACGCCACCTCCGTCTCGCCGGGTCTGAGCGCCGCCCACGAGGCTCCCGACAGGAACCTCGCCCTCGAGCTGGTCCGGGTCACCGAGGCCGCCGCGATGGCCGCCGGCCGCTGGGTGGGCCGGGGCGACAAGAACGGTGCCGACGGCGTCGCGGTCAACGCGATGCGCGCGCTGATCTCGACCGTCGGCATGAGCGGTGTCGTGGTGATCGGCGAGGGCGAGAAGGACAACGCGCCGATGCTCTACAACGGCGAGGAGGTCGGCGACGGCACCGGTCCGGAGTGCGACGTCGCGGTCGACCCCATCGACGGCACCACCCTGGCCGCCAAGGGCATGATGAACGCCATCTCGGTGATGGCGGTGGCGCCGCGCGGGTCGATGTACGACCCGTCCGCGGTGTTCTACATGGAGAAGCTTGTGACCGGCCCCGAGGCCGCCCACGTCGTCGACATCCGCTACCCGGTGGCGGAGAACATCCACCAGGTCGCCAAGGCCAAGGGATCCCGGCCGGAAGACGTCACGGTGGTCATGCTCGACCGCCCACGGCACGCGGCGATGGCCGACGAGGTCCGGGCC
>JBQCEF010000494.1:0-2400 GCA_051960495.1 Nocardioides sp.
CCACCGGCCGGCCGCGGCTGCTGACCCTGGAGGCCGAGGAGATCCTCGAAGCGCTGCGCCCGACCGCGGACGCGATCATCGCGGCGCTGGCGGGCGCCCTCGACGACCTGCCGCCCCAGGCGGCCGACGACATCCTCACCGACGGGGTGACGGTCTTCGGAGGTTCGAGCATGCTGCGCGGCTTCGACAAGCTCGTCGAGTCCGAGCTGGGGTTCCCGGTGCGGATGGCCGAGCGGCCGTTGACCTGCGTGGCCGAGGGGGCGGCGCGTTGCCTCGCCGAGCCGAACGTGGTGCGTGCCTACGAGACGGCCTTCCTCGACGCGGCCTGAGCGGCTCAGTCGCCCTTCGCCGAACGTGGTCCGGCGCCCAGGATCTCCTTCTCGTGGGCGAAGAAGTACTGCATCACCGGCAGGACGACGACGCCGGACGTGCTGACGCCGTGACCGCCGCCGCGGACGAACGACGTCGCGACCATCCGCGGACGCTGCAACGGGGCGGCCGCGGTGAACCACGAGTCCGGCGCGCCGTTGGGGGCCGACGGGTCCTGCGAGGACCCGGTCTTCGCCCCGGCCTTCACCGGGAGCGCGTTCAGGATGCTGGCCGTCCCGGACGTCGCGGCGAGCGCCATCCCGTCGCGGACCGGACCGAGCTTGTGGGCGTAGGCGAGCCGCCGCGGCTTCGGCCAGTCCAGCCGGGTGAACCGACCCCGCCGCTCGCCGTACGCGAGACCGAGGTGTGGCGTCACGACCGAACCGGTGGCGATCCCCGCGGTCCAGAGCGCGTCCTGCAGCGGCGTCACGGCGAGGTAGCCCTGGCCGATGCCGAGGATCACCGTGGATCCGGGGTACCAGGTGTCCTTCGCCACCGAGGTCGGCGTGCCGAGGTAGCCGCCCGTCTCGCCGGGCAGGTCGATGCCGGTCGGCCGTCCGACGCCGAGGGAGCGGGCGGTGCGGATGATCGGCCACGGCCCCAGCGCCCAGGCGAGCTGGTAGAAGTACACGTTGTTCGACCACGCGATCGCCTGCCGCAGGTCCTGCGCCGGCAGGGTCATCCAGTTGCCGAAGGTGTGGTCGCCCAGCGTCCAGGCGCCGCCGCCGGGGAGCACCCGGTCGGGGGGCACCGTGCCGCGGCGCAGGTTCGCCGCGGCCACGACCAGCTTGAAGGTCGACCCCGGCGGTGCCGCCACCTGCGTGACGTGCTCGAGCATCGGGCTCGCCGGCTGTCGCGCCAGCCGCGCGAGCGCACGGTTCCTGACGGGCGGCCCGAAGACGCGGTTGTCGTACGTCGGCAGGCTCGCCATGGCCAGCACCTGGCCGTTGCGCGGGTTCATGACCACCGACCCGCCGAGGTCGCCGCGAGGCTGTCCCGGCACGCCGCGCATCACCGTCGTGAGGGACCGGAAGAGCTCGCGCTGCAGCCCGAGGTCGAGGGTGAGGCGAAGAGCGCTGCCTCGACGCGGCGGCGTGTAGGGGCCGAGAGCCATCGGCGTGCCGGCCGGGGTGACGTAGACGCACTGCCGCCCGTCGGTGCCGCGCAGGACCGGGTCGTAGACCTGCTCCAGGCCGGCTCGCCCGACCGTGGCGCCGAGCGGCAGGTCGGGCCAGCGCTCCATCTCCACGGGGGTGGCCACACCGGTCCATCCCAGGATGGCGCCCAGGGAGGCGCCCTCGGGATAGCGCCGCCGGGCCTCGGGCACGACGAACACTCCGGGCAGGTCGGCCTTGCGGACCCGTCGACCCCCCGCCTTGGGCAGCGTCGCGACGGTGAGGTCGAGACTCGTCCGGTGGTCGTCGAGCAGCCGGCGTACGACGCTGACCGGCCGGGCGGTGAGCGCCGCGAGGACGCGCACGTCGTCGGGCCGCACCAGCGCGGGGACGGCTGCCACCCGAGCGCGCCGGACGGTGACCGCCAGGGGGTCGCCGTGCCGGTCGGTGATGTCCCCGCGCGCGGCCGGGACGCGGGTGCACCGCATCATCTGGCTCAGGGCGGCCTCGCGAAGCTGCGTGCCGTCGGCGGTCTGCAGCTGCCACACGAAGCCGACCATGCCGAGCAGTGCGGCGGTGACGCCGAGGGCGGTGGTGCGCAGCAGCCGGGGTCGCAGCGGCTCGAGCCCGCCGCGGACCCAGAGCCGGTGGGTCTCCCCGTCGGCCCGGAGCGCGAGCACCAGCCCGAGCGTCGCGATGTGGACGGTGGCCGCCGTACCCCCGTAGCTCAACAGCGGGAACGGCACGCCGGCGGTCGGGATCAGGCCGAGGTTGCTGGCCACCGAGACCGCGACCTCGACGCTGACCAGGGCAGCGAACCCGGCGGCGGCCAGCGCCGCGGAGCGGCTGAGCGCGCGGCGGCTCGCGCCCACGATCCGCCAGACGAGCACGGCAGCGGCGAGCACGGCCGCGGCGC
>JBQCEF010000495.1:0-5859 GCA_051960495.1 Nocardioides sp.
GGTCGATGTGCGGCCCGCCGGGGAACGGCAGCCCGAGCAGCCGTGCGACCTTGTCGAACGCCTCGCCGGCGGCGTCGTCGATCGTCGCGCCCAGGGGTACGACGTCTGCGGTCACGTCGGTGACCCGCAGCAGCGAGCTGTGTCCGCCGCTGACGAGCATCGCGACGCACGGCTGCGGCAGCGCCCCGTGCTCGAGCTGGTCGACGGCCACGTGCGCGGCCAGGTGATTCACCCCGAAGATCGGCTTGCCGAGCCCGACCGCCAGCGCCTTCGCGGCCGCCACGCCGACGAGCAGCGCGCCGGCCAGGCCCGGTCCGCTCGTGACCGCGACGGCGTCGACGTCGTACATCTTGATCCCGGCGGTCTCGCAGGCCCCCTCGATGGTCGGCACCATCGCCTCGAGGTGCGCCCGGGACGCCACCTCGGGCACCACGCCGCCGAAGCGGGCGTGCTCGTCGACGCTCGACGCGACGGCGTCCGCGAGCAGGGTGTGCCCGCGCACGACACCGACTCCGGTCTCGTCGCAGGACGTCTCGATGCCCAGCACCAGGGGTTCGTTCACGGTCCTCATCCTCTCCGGCCGGCTGCGGCCAGCGGCAGCCGCATCACCACGGCGTCGGTGCCGTCGCGGTAGTAGCGCCGGCGGTGGTCGATCTCCTCGAAGCCGGCGGTCTGGTAGAGCGCCAGCGCGGCGGTGTTGGCGGCGCTGACCTCGAGCAGCATCGCCTCGGCGCCGTTCCGCCGGGCCGCTTCGACGGCCGCGTCGAGCAGCAGCCGGGCCAGGCCTCGTCGCTGGTGGCCGGGGTGCACGGCGACGCGCTGCAGGTCGACGACGTCACCGGCCGCGAGCGTCACGGCGTAGCCGCAGATCGCGTCGGGGGCGGCCTCCGCGGTCGCGACCCACGCCGAGCGCCGTTCGCCGGTGAGCTCCTCGCGGACCTGCGCCTCGCTCCACGCGTCCGGCCCGAACAGCATCTGCTCAAGGACGAGGACGGGGGCGAGATCGTCGGCGGTGGCGGCGCGCAGCGTCATACCGATGGTGGCCAATAGGCCTCCAGACGTATGACGTCCGGGCGGGGGCGGAGGCTCACGAGACCTTCTTGGGCTTGCTCGGCGTCGCCGCGTCGGGCCGGCGCAGGTAGAGCGGTTCGGGGTCGAGCAGCTCGGCGCGCTCGTCGGTCAGCACCTCCGCGAGCACGCCCGCGGACGGGTACTCCGGGCCGACCGCGTGCGGGAACGCCTCCGGGTAGAGCACCGCGCCGCGGCCGACGACGGGCCCGTCGGTCGCTACCTCGCGGGGCTTCGACACGTGCGGACCGTCGAGCCGTGCGCCGGTCTCGTCGTACGCCGCCCAGTAGACCTCCTTGCGGCGCGCGTCCGTCGCCACCAGGAACGGCTTGCCGCCGGTCGTGCCGGAGTCGACCGCCTCGGCGGCGAGCACGTCGAGCGTGCAGATGCCGTAGACCGGGACGTCGAGCACGGCGCCGAGCGTGCGCGCGGTGACCAGGCCGACGCGCAGGCCGGTGAAGGGCCCCGGGCCGACCCCGACCGCGATCGCGGTGACGTCCTGGCGCGGCACCCAGGCCTCGTCGAGCACCGCGGTGATCGCGGGCGCGAGCAGTTCCCCGTGGCGCATCGCGTCGACCACGGTCGACGAGGCCACGACGCGCTCCCCGTCGTGGAGGGCGACGGTGACGGCGGCGGTGGCGGTGTCGAAGGCGAGCAGCACGACGACGAGGCTAACCGAGCGCCCGGCGCAGCCCGGACCCGATCCACCGGGCGCCGACCGGGGTGAACCGCAGCGTGCGCGGGTCGGCGTCCTCGTCGCCGCCCTCCGGCGCGTCGCCACCGACCGCCCGGGAGATGCGTACGTCGAGGTGGTCCTCGGCCAGCCCCTCGGCGACGCCCTCGCCCCACTCGACGACGGTCACCGCCTCCTCCAGGGACGTGTCGAGGTCGAGGTCGTCGAGCTCCTCGATCCCGCCGAGCCGGTAGGCGTCGACGTGCACCAGCGCCGGGCCGCCGCTCACCGAGGGGTGCACCCGCGAGATCACGAACGTCGGCGAGGTCACCGCGCCGCGCACCCCCAGGCCGGCGCCGATGCCCTGGGTGAACGTGGTCTTGCCCGCGCCGAGGTCTCCGCTGAGGATCACCAGGTCGCCGGCCCGCAAGATCCCGGCCAGCTGCTCGCCGAGGGCCCTGGCCTGCTCGGGCGAGGTCGTCTCGACCTCGACGGGAAGCTCCTTGGCCAACGTGATCATCGTCCCCTCCCGCTCGGTCTCGCGGTAGCCGAGCCGCTGCCAGAACCGGACCGTGCGTGGCAGCTCGGCCCGCGCGTGCAGCCGCACCCCCTCGAACCCCCGCTCGCGCGCCACCTTCTCCGCGCGGCGCACCATCGCGCGGGCCACGCCCCGGGCCTGGGCGTCGGGGTGGACCGCCACGCGGCGCAGCCCGAGCATGTCGTCCACCGGCTCGAAGACCAGCGCGCCGACCGGACCGAGCTCCGAGAAGGCGAGCAGCCCGCCGTGGTCGGCCAGCGCCTTCGCGATCGACTCGTCGGTCTCCAGCGTCGCGGTCGACGGCGGGTCGAGCACCTCGCGCGCGCCGAATCCCGCGTGGATGACCGCGAGCACCTCCGCGGACCGGTCCGGGCCGACCTCCTGGACGTCGATCATGAGGCCCGCGCAGCGGCGTAGTGGCGTTCGCCCGCGGCGATCAGGTCGTCGAGCGCGGCGTTGACCTTGTCGGCCCGCTCGAGGATGACCATGTGCCCGGCGCCGGCGACCTCGACGAGCGTGGAGCCGTGCAGCATCTTGGCCATCTTGCGGCTGTGGCCGATCGAGGTCAGCACGTCCTTGGTGCCGCACAGGATCGTCGTGGGGATCTCCGCGAACGCCTTGAGCACCGCGAACTTGTCGAGCGCCTCGAAGTGCGGGAAGAACTCCGCGAGCACCTCGAACGGCGTCCCGGCGAGCATCTCGTCGACGAACTGCACGTAGGAGGCCGGCACGTCCTCGCCGAACGCGAACCGGTCGGTGACCAGGAAGCCGATGTTGGAGCCGCGGCGCCGCGCGCTGTCGACGAGCTCGGGGGCTCGCGAGAGCAGCGCCATCAGCCGCGCGCCGACCGTGCCGCCGACGGAGTCGGGGATCAGCGAGCTGATGATCCGGTGCGGCCGCAGCCCGCCGGCCGTCGTGGAGATCAGCGCCGCGCCGACGACCCGCTCGCCGAACAGCTCGGGGTGGTGCTCGGCGAACGCCATGATCGACATGCCGCCCATCGAGTGGCCGACGAGGACCACCGGGCCCTCGGGCGCGACCTGGTCGAGCACCGCGGCGAGGTCGTGGCCGAGCTCGTCGATCGAGGCGTTGTCGACCGGCGAGCGCTCGGAGCGGCCGTGGGAGCGCTGGTCGTAGAGGACGATGCGCCGCTTGCCCCGGAAGTACTGCCGCTGGAAGTGCCAGCAGTCGAGGTTGAGCGCGTAGCCGTGCACGAACACCAGCGTCGCCTCGTCACCGGAGTGGGCCGGCCCCACGTCGTACGGCGCCACCTCGTCCACCTCGGCGTGCAGCCGCAGGCCGTCGCGGGTGGTCACCGGGACCTCCGCGGAGCGCAGCCCGCCGAGCCGGTCGGACTCGGTGGCTCCCGCCTTCCGGGCCCGTACGACGCGCCGCTCGACCACCAGTCCGGCGGCGATCGCGGCCGCGACGGCACCGCCACCCGCGGCGGCGAGCCTGACGATCCGGCGTCTCCTGCTCACTGAGCATCCTCTCCGTGCACGTGGGTGCGGCGCATCCGGCCGCCGATCCGGGTGACGATCTCGTAGGAGATGGTGCCGCACGCCTCGGCCCAGTCCTGCGCGGTGGGCTCCCCGTGGACACCGGGGCCGAACAGGACCACCTCGTCGCCGGCCGCGCTGTCGTCGTCGACCGCGACGACGACCTGGTCCATGCAGACCCGGCCGAGCACCGGGCGGCGACGGCCCCCGACGAGCACCTCGGCTCGCGAGGACGCGTGCCGGGGCACCCCGTCGCCGTACCCGGCGGGGACGACGCCGACGGTCATGTCCTCGGGCGCGTGGAACGTGTGCCCGTAGGAGATGCCGGCGCCCGCGAGGACCCGCTTCACCGTGGCGAGCCGGGCCCGCGCGGTCATCGCCGGAACCAGTCCGAGCTCGTCGGCGCTGACCACGTCCGGCGCCGGGGAGAGCCCGTAGGACGCGATCCCGCAGCGCACCAGGTCGAAGCGGGACGACGGCCGCAGCAGCGCGGCCGCGGAGTTCGCGAGGTGGCGGACCTCCGGCACGACGCCGGTCGCCTCCAGCACCGCGCACGCCTCGCGGAACACCTGCTCCTGGTCGTCGTTGGCGGGGTGCTCCGGCTCGTCGGAGCAGGCGAAGTGCGACCACACCCCGGTGACCCGGACCGCGCCGGTCTCCTCCGCCGCTGCCGCGGCGCGGACCAGCTCGGGCCACAGCGCCCAGGTGGAGCCGCCGCGGTTGAGGCCGGTGTCGATCTTGAGCTGGACGCGCGCTTGGACGCCGAGGTCACGGGCGGCGGCGGCGATCTCGTCGAGCTCGGCGATCGTGTAGGCGGTCAGGTCGACGCCTGCCTCGACCGGCGGGCCGTAGTCCTCCCCCGGCACGGCGAGCCAGCACAGCACCGGTCCGGTGTCGCCGGCCGCGCGCAGCGCCATCGCCTCGTCGACCGTCGCGACGCCGAGCCAGTCGGCTCCCCCGGCCCGGGCGGCGCGGGCGACCTCGACCATGCCGTGGCCGTAGCCGTCGGCCTTGACCACGGTCATCATCTGCGCGCCCGCGACCCGCCGGCGCAGCGTCGCGACGTTGTGCCGGACCGCGGCGAGATCGACGACGATCTCCGCGCGGCAGGGGTCAGCAGGCCAGGTCATGTCGGCCCAGTCTCCCATCCGGGCAGGTCAGCGCAGCAGCGCCCGCGCCGCGGCCGGGATCGCGGCGGCGACGTCGCTTGCCCGCAGCGGGCCGTGGTCGGAGGCCAGCGCGGCTGCCGAGCCGTGCAGCCAGGAGCCGACCGAGCCGGCGTCGAACGGGTCGAGCCCCGCCGCGAGCAGCGCTCCGCAGAGCCCCGCCAGCACGTCGCCGGCGCCGGCGGTGGCCAGCCAGGGCGGCCCGACGGTGGTGACCCGGGCGCGCCCGTCCGGCGCGACGACCAGGGTGTGCCGCCCCTTGAGGAGTACGACGGCCTCGAACCGGTCCGCCGCGGTCCGGGCGTGGCCGAGCTGGTCGGCCTCGACCTCGTCGCGCTCGACGCCCAGCATCCGCGCGAGCTCGCCCGCGTGCGGGGTCAGCAGCGCCGGCACGTCCAGGCTGCCCTGCACGCCGCTCAGGCCGTCGGCGTCGACGACCACCGGACCGCCGTCGGCGAGCACCTCGCCGAGCGCGCGGGTGCCGTCCTCGCCGCCTCCGGAGCCGACCACCCAGGCCTGCACCCGGCCGACCCCGACGACCACCTCGGGATAGGCGGCGTGCACGAGGTCGGCGGCGTCGCCCACGTAGCGGACCATGCCGGCCAGCCCGCAGGACGCGCCTGCGACGCAGAGGACGGCGGCGCCCGGGTACTCCGCCGAGCCGGCGCGGACGCCGACCACGCCGCGGGTGTACTTGTGGGCGCTCGGCTCGGGCACCGGCAGCAGCTCGGCGACGTCCTCGGCCTGGAGCGCGGTCACCTCGGCCGGCGGCAGGTCGAGGCCGATGTCGACGAGGTGCACCGCCCCGCAGGCCGTCGCGGCCGGGTCGACGAGGTGCGCGATCTTGTGGGTACCGAAGGTGACGGTCACGGCCGCGCGCACGTGCTCGCCGTGCAGCTCGCCGCTGTCGACCTC
>JBQCEF010000496.1:0-4186 GCA_051960495.1 Nocardioides sp.
GACCCGGTGATCCCGTTGCCGTACTCCGCCTGGCAGGCGTTGGTGTTGGGGTTGGTGCTGCTCGTCGTCGCGTAGTCCGAGGTGGAGGGGTGCGAGGTATAGGTCTCGCCGCCGTCCGTCGAGGTGAGCACGAACCCGTAGTCGAAGTCCCACTCGATGTCGAACAGCGACTTCAGCGACAGGGTGACGGTGCTGCCCTCGGGGAGGTCGGCGAGCCCGGGGATCGCGACGTCGAGGTTGTGGCCGCCTTGCGGCGGGCAGCCGAAGTCGTTGCCGGAGCCCGACCACCACGCGTGGCTCTTGGTGGCGGTGTCGCCGCTGTCGAACTTCGCCGGGTCGATCAGCTGACGACCGGGGAGCTTGGCGACGTACGCCTGCGCGTTGTGCACGTCGGGGCCTTGAAGCGTGTACGGCGTGCCGTCGGCGGTGCGCCAGTGGATCGTGTGGGTGTCCTGCTTGGAGTCGGTCCAGCCCGGCACGGTGGTCTCGCCGGGCTGCAGCACCTCCGGCACGATCCAGCCGAGCTCCTGGCGGCTGAAGACGTCCATGTTCTGCGACTTGTCGGTCGCCATCAGGTTCCAGTCGCCGTAGGTCTCCCGGTTGCCGGTCGAGTAGAAGTCGGGCAGCCCCAGCGAGTGGCCGTACTCGTGCGAGATCACGCTCGCCTTGTCGATGGCCGTCTCCGGGTTGACGTTGTAGGGACCGACGCGGACGAACACCTTGTAGGGCGTCTCGTCGGTCGTCATCTCCTTGTAGCTGTCGTCGGTGTAGTAGAGCGGACGGCCCTCGTTGTCCTTGAGCTGATCGTCGGTCGCGAAGCCGGGCAGCCCGGTCTCCGGGTCGGTGTAGTAGTACTCGAGCGAGGAGGAGTGCGGCCAGACGTTGTCGTACGGCGCGTCCGGGTAGGCGCATCCGGCCACGGACAGCTGGGACGCCCCGTTGCCGCCGCACCCGGCGAACACCACCATGAAGAAGTCGACGACGCCGTCCTTGTCGGTGTCGTAGTCGGAGTAGTCGATCTCGGGGTCGGCGATCGCCGCCGCGTCGACGACGAGCTTGCCCGTCGGTCCGCAGGCGGAGTCGATGTCCTGCAGGGCCCCGACGCCGGCCAGCGAACCGATGACGGCCGTGCCGGTCTTGTCGTCGCCGTAGTAGTCGGTGGTGCCGGGGAGCTGGTAGAAGCCGTCGACGATCCGCTCGGCGTAGAGCGGGCTCCCCGCCGCCTGGGGCAGCGTGGCGCCGTGGCAGGTGCCGGCGGGCGCCGGCGAGGTGAACGGGAAGTCGTGGTCGTAGCTGAAGTCGGCGGAGGCGATGTCGGAGGACGGCACGGTGCCGTTCGGGAACAGCTGGCCGAGCGACATCTCCTGGAACAGGTTGAACGTCGAGCCGGGCACGTCCGCGGAGTTGATCTTCTCCGACAGCTCGTGGCCGGAATTGGTGTCCTGGTGCTTGCGGTCGAAGTAGTCGACCGGGACGACCGGGAAGGGCCGGTCGCCGTAGCGGGCGGTGTCGTAGCTCTCGTTCTGCGGGATCACCCGGGGGCCGTGGCTGCGCGCGGAGCCCACCTCGTCACCCGCCACCTCGAGCGTCGCGGTCGAGGAGATGTCCTTCCACACGACCTGCGGGTCCTCGTCGACGGTCGCGGCCCGGCTCTCGAGGATCAGGCGGGCCGTGCCCGGTCCGTCCGCGGCGGCGGCCGGGATCTCCTCGACCGTCCAGGTCACCGTGCCGTCGGTGACGGCCGCAGTCCCGGCCCCCTGGGCCGGTGACGCGTCGGTGATGGTCGCCCCGTCGGGGGAGGGGATCGTCACGGTCACGCCGGAGACGGCCTGGTCGGTGCCGTTGGTGAGGATGATCTGCGAGGGGTAGGAGTCGCCGGGCTTGACCCAGCCGACCGAGGAGACGAAGCGGTTGCTGATCTGCAGGGTGTTCGGGGGTGAGACCACGGTGGCGTTCGTGGCACCGGCTCGTGCGGCCCCCCAGGTCCCGGTCGGCAGCAGCCCCGAGCCGTCGTCGTACGACGCATCGAGCGCCGCGAGCGACACGACGCTGCGGAAGTCCTGCTCGGGACCGGAGCTGAGGTCCGCCGTGGCCGCACCCGGGATGGTCGCGGTGAAGGTGCCGTCATCGGCGGCGTCGACCTGCTGGGTGTCGGCCACCGACCCGTCGGGCAGCGTGGTCTGCAGCGTGAACGCCGCGGGCACGCCCTTGTCGGAGGTGTCGGTCGGCCCGTCGGAGTCGAGCTCGACCACGGTCCCGCTGACCTCGATCGGCTCCCCCGGCGCGGTGGTGGCGTCGAGGTCGTCGAACTCGACCGACAGCAGGTTGGCCCCGAGGACGGTCTCGCCGGCCGGCGCGTCGTCGGCCAGCACCCGCAGGGTCACCCGTCCGGCCGGCCACTGCTCGGTCGGGGTGAGGTCGACCTGGTAGGTGCCGGGGGCCTGGCTGTCGGCAACCGCGTCCACGGTGGCGAACGGCTCGCTCGCCCCCTCGCCGACGAGCTCCGCGACGACGCTGGTGGCACTGCCCGAGAGCGTGAACTCGGCGAAGCCGCAGTCGTCGCGGGAGAAGAAGGGTGCGTCGCTGACGTTCAGCCCGACACCGGTGCACCCCGGCTGCGGGGTGGGGAACTTGTAGAACAGGAAACCCGAGGCGTTGGCGGCCGTGGCCGGCTCGGCGGTGCCGGCGACGGCCGACCGGGGGAGCGTGTCCGCCGCCGAGACGCCCGCGGTGGCGAGCAGGCCGGCCGGGGTGAGGAGCAGGAGGCTGATCGACGCGGCGACGGTGCGACGCGATCGGGAGGGTGTGGTCAACGCGGGACCCCTTGGTCGGGCGGCCCGGGGGCCGGCACGTGGTGGTGTGAGCGACCAACGAGTCCCGGGACCCCCGAGTTACGTGGCCCGGCGCGCCGGAGTGTCCAGAACGAGGTAAAAACCGCCCTTCGTCCGGTCCGGGTCGCCTACGCTCGGTGAGGAAGCGAACTGGCTGGCCACGGGGGATCGCCCGTCTGCACGGGCCCGGGGGGCGACCGTGCCGCAGGCGAGGTCCGCGCCCTGGGGAGGGGGCCGTATGAGTGGGGACGACGCAGCGGCATCCCGGCGCGCCCGCACACCGGTGACCTCCCGGCCCTCGAGCGCCCCTCCGGGCGAGGGCTGAACCATGATCGAGAGGCTCTCGCGGTCCGCGGAGGACGTCCCGGCAGCCCGGCCGACCCCGCAGACGGCGATGCCGTTCCTGGTGCTGAGCGTCATGGGCCTGCTCGTCGTGCTGCTGCCGCCGTACGACACCAAGCTGCTCCACCTGCTGGTCGCCGGGGCCATGACCGCGACGCTCGCCCGGGCCTACCTCGTGTCGATGCGCCGCCCCGAGCGCAGCTGGATCGACGTGGCCGCGCCGCTCGGATCGTTCCCGCTGATCCTGGTGCTGCGGGACGCGACCGGCGCGGGTGAGTCCGGCCTGGCGCCCCTCGTCGCGATCCCGGTCTTCTGGCTCGCGGTCTTCGGGACCCGGCGCGACCTCGTCGCCTCCGTCGTCCTCGTGGCGATGACGTTCGTGCTGCCGATCCTGGTGGTCGGCAGCCCGGACTACCCCGTCGGCGAGTGGCGGCAGGCGGTGCTGTGGACGGGCATCACCGTGGTCATCGCCCCGGTCGTCCAGCACGTCGTGCGCCAGCTCGCCGCGGAGTCCACGCGTTCGGCGGACATCGCCGCCCGATTCGAGGGGATCGTCCGCGGGGCGACGCTGAGCAGCCTGGTCACCACCGACGTGAACGGCGTGATCACCACGTTCGGCGTGGGGGCCGAGGAGCAGACCGGCTACCGCGCCGACGAGGTCGTGGGTCGCGAGCTCACCCGCGTGTGCCTGCTGGAGCCCGAGCTCGACCAGGTCGCCGCCGAGCTCGGCGTCGAGCCGGGCTTCGACGTGCTCACCCGCCTCGCGCACACGCGCGCCGCCAGCCGGGTCTGGTCGCTTCGGCGCAAGGACGGCGAGCCGGGGTTCGTGCGGATGTCGGTGACGAGCCTGCGGGACGACCGCGGCGAGGTCAACGGCTACCTGTGCGTCGCGGTCGACGCCACGTCGGACACCCGGGCGCAGCGTGCGCTGACCCAGGCCGAGCAGCGCTGGCGGATCCTGATGGACCACCTGCCGGACACGACCGTGATCATGGTGGAGGAGCGGACCGGCA
>JBQCEF010000497.1:0-2996 GCA_051960495.1 Nocardioides sp.
CCCATCTGGTACCAGATGCCCGGCACGGAGATGCCGAGGTGGGGGTCGTTGGCCAGGATCGGCTGCCCGGTCGTGGAGTGCTCGCCGTCGACCACCCAGGCGTTGCTGCAGATGCCCTCGCCCTTGCCGAGCAGCTCGGGCATCGCACCGACGCGGCTGTCGAGCTGCTCGAGCGCCTCGACCATCCCGGGCGCCAGCGCGGGACGGACCGGCTTGCGGGAGCCGCCCTGTCGCGCGTCCGGCTCGTAGACCCCGTCGACCAGCGCCCCCTGCGCCACGATCGGGCGGTGCCGCTTGTAGGGGTACGGCGGGTAGAGCTCGGCGATCTGGTCGGTCGAGAGCCGCCCCGCGGCGATCGCCCGGTCGATCTCGTCCTCCATGTTGCCGCGCAGGTCCCACGCCATCGCCTTGAGCCAGGCCAGCGAGTCGACCGGGGTCCAGTCCTCCACGGTGTAGTCCAGCCCGTTGAGCGCGAGCACGGAGTACTCCAGCGACATCTGGGACGGGCTGTGTGAGTGGATGTAGGCGTTGACGCCGGCGCTGAACGCCTCGAGGTACGCCGTGGTGTCCGGGCTCAGCAGGGCGAGCTCCTGCTCCGCCACCCGACGCCAGCCCATGGTCCGGATGAACTTGTCGGTCTCCAAGGCGTCCTCGCCGAGCAGCTCGGAGAGCCGGCCGGCGGTGATGTGACGGCGCACGTCCATCTCGTAGAACCGGTCCTGCGCCTGCACGAAACCCTGCGCGTAGAACAGGTCGGCGGAACTGTCCGCGTAGACCTGCGGGATGCCGTGGTCGTCGCGCAGCACCGTCACCTTCGCCTCGAGGCCGGGCAACGTGATCTCGCCGGAGGTCTGCGGGAACGGCTTGCGCACCACGACCATGCCGGCGACCAGCGCTGCGAGGACCACCAGGACGAGCACGACCGCGGTGTAGCTGAGCCACCGCCCGGCCCGCGGCCACGCCCGGAACCGGGCCCACGGGCTGCGCGGCGGCGCTTCCCCGGCGGACTCGGAGGCGGGGGTCTTCGCGTCGGCGTCGGGCACGGCGGCCATTGTGCCGGACGCCTCCCGCAGCGGTGCGGAGCGGTCGACCGGCGGCGGCCCGCGCCCGCGGGGCGGGAAGTTTACGAATCCGTCGATGGTTGGGATAATTGGCAGTCGAACCCCTCGAGTGCCAAGCCGACCGGGGAGGCCCCGGGGTTCGGCGACCTGACCCGATCCGTGGAGGACCCGTGCCCACCTACCAGTACGCCTGCACCGAGTGCGGCCACGCCTTCGAGCAGTTCCAGAGCTTCACCGACGACGCCCTGACGGTCTGCCCCGAGTGCGAGGGTCGGCTGCGCAAGGTCTTCAACGCGGTGGGCGTGGTCTTCAAGGGGTCGGGCTTCTACCGCACCGACAACCGCTCCGACGCCAAGTCGCCGAGCCCGGCCGCGTCGTCGACGTCCTCGGCGTCCTCGGACTCTTCGGGCGGCTCCTCCGCGAAGTCGGAGTCGAGCTCGTCCTCGAGCACGACCAAGACCGAGAGCGCCAGCCCGGCCGCCTGAACGGACCCCGCCGGCGCGGCGGAGGCCTGTGGACAGCCGGACGCACGTCCGGCGGTTTCTTCCTAGCCTCGGGGAATGACCCGCTCGCCCGCCCCGCCCCACGGCCCCTCCCGCGGCTCGTCCCGTGACCGGTCCCCCGACCGGCTCCCCAACGGGTTCCGGCGCGTGCCGCGACGGTTGCGCCGCCTGCGCGCCCGCGTCCTGGCGCACCGCCGGCCGCTCGCCGCGCTCCTGGCCGGCCTCGCCGTCGCGGCCGCCCTGCAGGCCAACGCCGCTGCGCCACCGCCGCGGGTCCCGGTGCTGACCGCCGCCCACGACCTGCCTCCCGGGTCGACGCTCGACGCCGAGGACGTGGTCCGTTCGGGCTTCGCCCCCGGCACCGTCCCCGACGGGGCCCTCACGATGGCGGAGCTCACCGGGCGTACGACGGTGGGGCCGGTGCGGCGCGGGGAGCCGCTCACCGACGCCCGGGTGCTCGACCGGGGGCTGATCGCGCGCTACCCCGGCAGCGTGGCCGTGCCGGTGCGGGTCGGTGACGCCGCGTCGGTCGACCTGCTCCGGGTCGGGGACCGGGTCAGCATCCTCGCCGCCGACCCGCAGCAGGCCGGGCCGGCCGCCGTGCTGGCCGAGTCGGTCCCGGTGCTGGCCATCCCGGCCCGTCGCCGGGCGGACGCCGCGGTGACCTCCGGGGCGCTGGTGCTCGTCGCCGCGGACCCGGTGACTGCGCGCGACCTGGCCGGCGCCGCGGTCGCGTCGTACCTCTCGGTGCTGCTGGTCCGCTAGCGTGCAACCGACTCATCAAAGACGGCCCTCGGGGCCAGGACGGGAGAACCCATGAGCGGCTTCAAGAACTTCCTGCTCCGCGGCAACCTCATCGAGCTCGCAGTCGCCTTCATCATGGGCGGCGCGTTCGCGAGCGTCGTCACCGCCTTCACCGCCTGGATCATGTCCGTGATCCCCGCCACGGAGGACACCTTCGACCCGAATACGCGCGGTGGCGCCTTCGGCAACGCGCTGATCGCGTTCATCCTGATCGCCGCGGTCGTCTACTTCTTCATCGTGATGCCCTACACCAAGGCCAAGGAGCGGTACTTCCCCGCCGAGGCCCCCGGTGAGCCGGCCGACGTCGCGCTGCTGACCGAGATCCGCGACCTGCTCGCGCAGGGCCGGGGCACGGGCGCGGGGACGCCCGGGGCCTGACCTCCGACCGGGCGGTCAGCCGCCGTGGTGCGGCGGCACCTGCCGGCGCAGCCACTCGTCGCTGCTGGCCTCCCGGTCACCCCAGGCGTCGCCCCGGTCGTCGGAGGTCGCCTCGGGCAGCACCTCGCCGAACACCCGGGCGCGCCGACCGCGGCGCGCGGCCCGCACCCGCGCCCAGCACACCCCCACGGGCACCGGCACCCGCACCGGCACCCGCTCCGGCAGCACGGGGTCCTGCCCACGGGTCACT